>JAFZGR010000203.1 GCA_017555325.1 Alphaproteobacteria bacterium
AAAGAAGCTTCTAAATCAATGATTTCACGTAAATACATTGTGCCGTCTAATAATTTTTGATGCCATTCAGCAATGGATTTCATTGTTAAAGCACTTTCGGATAACCCGCTCATCATTACGTTTGTGCCGGCACTGATTCGTTTGGCAATAGCAATTTCGCCTTCACGGGACAAAAGTTCAACCATGCCCATTTCACGTAAATATAAACGAACAGGATCACTTGCCCGACTATTTAAATCTACATCTGCCAAAGCTTCTTCACTATCTTCCGAAACAATTAATCCGTGTTGTCCTGACATGCTTTCTGTTAAATCGGTAATGTCTTCCGTTCCATCAATAACGTTGATCCCCATATCGGTAAAAGAAGACATAATCAATTCAAACGTTTCTTCATTTTGCGATTCTGCCGGCATACATTTTTTTAATTCTATCATTGAAACAAAGCCTCGTTCCTTGCTTTTTTCAATTAATTTTTTCATGGACATTTTTGATTCTGCCGTAGAAGACCCCGAACGATTGTTTGGTAAATCATTTTGGAAAGAATAAGAACTCATATGTGCGCACCCGTTCTAGAAAAAATAGAAAAAAATAAAATTGAGCTTATTATATGCATTTTAATCTGAAATGTCAATCATTTTTATTCGGAGGTAGAGAGTTTTTCAATCTCTTTTTTTAAAGAATTGATTTCTTGCCATAATTCCATAGTTGAATTTTGGGCAAATGCTTTCAGTTTTTCATCTTTTTCGGCAATTAATGATTGTAAACGCAATGTTTGTAACCATTTGTTTAATTCTTTTTCTACCTCTATGTCTGAACGATTTGACTTTTGCAACATTTCTACTTCGGCCGGTAACGGAATGTCTTTTTGAATAAAAACAACATCTTTGATTTGTTCTGAAGAGTAATCTGGATTTTCAATCAGTAATTCTATAATCTGGGATAGTTGTTCCTGTGTTTGAGCTTCATTTAGTTGGATATCTGTCATTGTTTCAAGCATATTTTGAGCAATATGCGGATAACAAATCAAATACGCCAAAAGCATTCGACCTTCTTGTCGTCCGGCAAGTGGTTTTGAAATGGCTTGTGCTCCTTTAAATGATAGTGTATTTTTTTGATTTTTTGTTTGTTTTTCCAATTGCCAAAGTTTGTTTTTTAAATCTTTTAAATAGTAATTTCGTACTTTTTCGTGTTTAATGGTTTCGATAACGGCTGTTGCATCTTTTTCCAGTTTTGCCCGTCGTTCCGGTGTATCTAATGATCGACTTTCAATCAATGAATTCCATAATGTCCATGAGAGTGTTTTTGCTCCCATAAGTGCATCTTGAAATGCCTGCGGTGATTTTTTACGAATCATGTCATCCGGATCAAATGTGTCGGGCAGAAAAACAAATTGTAATGATTTACCGGGGGTCAAAATCGGAATTGCACGATTCATTGCCCGAATGGCAGCTTTTCTGCCAGCGCCATCACCGTCAAAACAAATTAAGGGTTCGTCACAGGATTGCCAAAGCAATTGAAGTTGATTTTCGGTAAATGCTGTTCCAAGTGGTGCAACAGCATTTGTGAAACCAGCACTGTGCAAAGCAATCACATCCATATATCCTTCAACCAAAATTGCTTGATTTTTTTTGCGAATTGTTTCAATGGCATTGGCAAGAGCATATAATTGTTCTCCTTTATGAAATAAGGCTGTTTCCGGAGAGTTGAGATATTTGGGTTCGCCTTTTTCTAATAGTCGTCCCCCAAAAGCTATGACTTGTTTTCGCCTGTTTAAAATAGGGAACATAACACGATCATAAAAATAATCATGTCGAGAACGTTTTTCTGTGTTTTCAACAACCAGTCCTAAAGAAGCGGCTGTTTTTAATGATAATCCTTTTTCTTGCAAACGAACTGTCAGTCCGGATCCTTTTGGGGCATATCCCAAGCGAAATTGTTTTGCAATTTGAGCTGTTATTCCTCGATTTTTAAAATAAGTTCGTGCTTTTTCGCCTCGTTCTGAAAAAAGTTGCTGTTGAAAATACAAGCAAGCTTCTTCCATAATGGTCAATTCATTTTTGTAAGTGGTTTGACGTTGAATAGCTTCCGGCGATGATTGAGGCATGCTCAATCCCGCCATGTGTGCCAAATATTCTACTGCTTCCAAAAACGGCATTTTTTCACAGTCCGTTAAATAACGGACAATATCTCCATGAGCTCCGCAACCGAAACAATGATAAAATCCTTTGTCGTCGTTAATTGTAAAGGATGGTGTTTTTTCATGATGAAAAGGGCATAAACCCGTATATTCCCGTCCACGCTTTGTCAGTTTTACTTTTTTGCCGATAAGTTGGGAAAGCAATATCCGTTCACGCAATTCATCTAAAAATTGTGGCGGAAAAGACATTTTTTAAGAAAGTAATCCTTTAATAACAGCAGAAGCACTGCCAAAATCCATTTGTCCGGCATATTTTGCACGCAAAGCTCCCATTACTTTTCCCATATCTTTGATAGAAGAAGCATTTAATTCTTTAATAACGCATTCAATGGCGGTTTTGGTATCGGCTTCGTTCATTTGTTGTGGCAAAAACTCGCTGATAATGTCAATTTC
>JAFZGR010000204.1 GCA_017555325.1 Alphaproteobacteria bacterium
AACTGAAAATTTCATGTTATTTCAATTCATTTAATGCGGTTAAAAGTTCCTTTTCTGAATCGGATAAATCCATCTCATTTAAATTTTGAGATAAATCGGATTCATGGGAAACAAGTGATCTTCGCAGTTTTAAGTTTTCCACTGTATGCGTTTTTTGTTCTATCTGATTTAACAAATTGGTTAATTCATCTTTTAATAAAGAGGCCTTATCAATTTGGGTCATTAAATTTTGTCTCATTTCATTTTCAGATTGTTGAACCGTTGTTAATTCTTCCTGCATTCGTTGTGAAACCTGGTAAAATTGTTCAATTAAATGAGATAACATTCGATGGTTTTCTTTTGTTGCTGACAAATGATTGTCCAAAATAACGGCATAAATAATTGCAACCACAAGCAATGTGATTAAAACAATATCTAAAATAAGAATAACCGACATAAAATTCTCCTTTGTTTTTTATTTAGTATATTGTTTAATTATTAATAAGTCGTTATCAAACAAAAGTTTCAATAAAAAAACCATCTTAATCTTAACTATCCTCAAAATACAGATGGTTTGATTTTAGACGGTTTTATTGAATAACAGTTAATTACTTAACAGGAGCAACTAACATGCCCATTTGGCGGCCTTCCAATTTAGCTTCTTGTTCCACTTTTGCAACACCTTCTAAATCGGTTTTCGCTCTTTTTAAAACTTCTGAACCGGATTCAATATAAGACATTTCTCGCCCCCGAAAACGCAAAGTGAACTTTACTTTGTTTCCATCTTCTAAAAATCGACGGGCTGCACGCATTTTAACGGCGTAATCATTATCCCCGATATTCGGTGTAAATTTAATTTCCTTAATTTCAACCGTTTTTTGTTTTTTCTTTGCCTCTGCTTTACGTTTTTGCATTTCATAACGGTATTTTCCGGCATCTAAAATTTTACAAACCGGAAATTCCCCGTTCGGGGCAATTTCAATTAAATCCAATCCTTCTTCCTGTGCTTTAAATAAAGCTTCACGGGTAGAAATAATTCCGACATTTTCACCATTTGCCAAAATTAACCGCACTTGCGGATTTGTAATTTGCTCATTCATACGAAAAGCGGACTTGTCTGTCGCATGGTCGTTGCCATAAGCACCTGAAATATTCGGTTTAATAACGTCCTCCATTAAAATATTAACATAAACAGGTGTAATTTACACATTTTTTACAAGACAATCAAGTTTTTTTTTGCTATATTACCAATATGAAGTTCGTTTTTTATCTTTTTTTTCTAATTTTATCATTTTTGCCGACAAATTTATTTGCCGAAAACAATGTGTTAACAGAAAATACACCACATATTCCGTTAACAGAGACCGCTTCAGAACCACAACCACAAGGTTGGATGGAGAAGTTGGAATTTTTAAAACAACTCAATAGCAAAAAAATTGAAATAGCTAAAAATCAAACTCCGGCTGATATATCTCTTATCGATAAACCGGAAAATATGAATTTATATACTCTGTTTTTTTTAGGAACAAAGGATGCCGGCATTTTAACCGGAGAAAAAGGTTTAGGCAAAAAACACACCTTTGATTTTGGGTCGGCAGGTCTTGTATCATGTATGGGTAATTTAAACAATCAAAATACGTTAATTACAGCTTTATATGTTCAATTAAATTCAGGTTGGCATTTGAAAAAACCTAATATTCCGCATCAGGTATCAACAGGGGAACAACAAGAAACAATTTTATATCCGTTACGTTTAAATCGCAAACATTCACAAACATATGATTCATCCGTTTTATTTCCGATTATTTATCAATTAACAAATCCACTTAAACCTTTTCATATAGAAAAAGAAATTGCTTTAACGGCTTGCAAACAAAATAATTGTATCACACAAACACAACTGTACCAATTAACGGTTGATAACGGAAAAGGATATCAAACAGATATTTGTCCGGCCATTTTAAGCGAAATAAATAAATCAACAACACCTTTGCCTCAAAATGTAGAAGTGTTTGCTCACGGAATTAATAATCAATTACAGATAATTGTAACTTATCCACATAACATTAAGGATTTTGAACTCAAAATTGATAATGAGTTCTCTTTTCAAATTCAAAAAAAAGTTATTCATAAAAATAAAGTTATCACACTCATCCAGTCCGATACAAATATTGAATTTACGCAACCGCTAATGTTAAAACTGTTAACCCCTGATAATTGGTATGAAACAACAATTCTTCCGGATAAAAAACCTTTTGAAACAATTCCGCCGACATTTAGTTGGGTTGATGCTGTTTTTAGCGGTTTTATGTTGCTGTTCTTTTCTGTTTTTTATTTGTTATTTTGGTCAATTCGTCCTCAAAACCATCAAGAATTAAAGCAAATCATTAAAATTATTAAACAATTAGGTGTTTTAGTTGCATTGATTTTTGGGATTCTTTTGTATGCAAATGTGCCTCTTGGTAATATAATGCTACATCCGATTTTACTCATTATTCAAGTCGGAATTCTTTTGTATTTATTGTGGCGTCCATTTGTTCAGATTAAAAAAGCATTCGTTTTTTTGTTTTTGATGCCATACCCATACTTATATGAATATTTTTTAACATTTCCGATACATTCGATTATGGCCTTTGTTTTATCTGCTTGGTGGGGATTTTGTTGTATTCTTCCCTTTTTATTGTTTCAAAAATGTCCACAGTTTTTTCAAGCATTAGAGCAAGCTCAAAAACCATTAAATAAACTTATTCGTTTACCTTTAATTATGCTGATGGGGTGGATGATTTTATTGCTTTATTTAACACTTTTTCCGCCTCAAAATAATTTTTCCGAATCAGCATTAAAAGCAGCACTTCAAGACAATAAAAGTGTTTTTGTTTCCGTTCAGAAAAATCCGTGTATTACCTGTACAGCTAATCAATTAAGTGCAAAATACTTCTATCCGACAGAATCATTTGTGCAAAATAAAAATCTTTTATTGATGACGGCTTATCAGACAAAGAGTACCGGTAAAAAATTATCCCAACACTACAACGTCACAAATGGAATTTCTTTTAATGTCTTATATAGTCCAACGCATCCGAATGGAATTTATATTCCCAATACTTATTTGGAAACAGCTGATTGGGCAGAATATCTTGTGCAAATCGGCTTATTAAAATAAAAAACATTAATTATTGTTTTTATTGTGGAGCAAATAAATCTCGTCCTTGACAAGCTAACTTATCAACTCGTTCATTTTCAGGATGGCCGGCGTGTCCTTTAACCCAATGCCATTCTACCTGATGCTGTGACAACAACGAATCCAGTTCTTGCCAAAGTTCTTGATTTAAGACCGGTTTCTTATCTGCTTTTTTCCAGCCTTTTTCTTTCCAGCCGACAAGCCATTTTGTTGCACCTTCCAGAACATATTTGCTATCGGTGTATAAATCAATGTGACACGGTTCTTTTAATGCTTTTAGCCCCTCAATAACAGCTGTTAATTCCATTTGATTATTTGTCGTTTGAGGTAATCCACCGTAATTTTCTTTTTGAACATTCCGATACTTTAATAAATATCCCCAACCACCGTTTCCGGGATTTCCAGAACAAGCTCCATCGGTGTAAAGTTCAATTTTCTTCATTTTATCCTCATAAAAAAGGCAAAAAAAGAACCTCCGCTGAAAAGCCAGAGGTTCCTTTATTTTTCAATTTAGGCATCTTCTTCGGAATCGTTTTCCGTAATAATCTGATACAACCCGTCAATTGTGTTTTCCATTCGCAATTGATTGGCAATTGAATCATCCCGTAACAAACGAGACAAATGCCCCAAAGCCTTTAAATGATCAGCTCCGGCTTCTTCGGGTACCAGCAACAAGAAAACCAAATCAACCAATTTGCCGTCAACGGATTCAAAATCAATTGCTGTCGTTTTCATAAAAGCACAAAAGATTTTGTTTAATCCGATTAATCGTGTATGTGGCAAAGCAACACCACGACCAACCCCCGTTGTTCCCAAACGTTCCCGTTCAATTAACGCATCTAAAATAACGTTAGTTTCAACGCCTGTTTGTTTGGTGGCCAGTTTAGCCAATTGTTCTAAAACCTGTTTCTTGTTGTTCGGTTCATTATTTACAACAATACAAGTCTTTGATAATATATCACAAATTTGCATTGTTTGACCTATTTTTGTTTCGGATCAACCCAACCGATATTGCCGTCTGCCCGACGATAGACCATATTTAATCCACCATGAGCCGTATTTTTAAACATCAAAGCGGATAAACCTTCTAAGTCCATTTTCATAACGGCTTCACTAACGGTACAAACCGGTAATTGTGTTTGCATTTCAGCAATAATAATCGGGGCATCACCAGCTTCTTCCGTTTCAACGGATGTTTCGATAACTGACATATCGACCATTTCAATAACGGGAGCTTTATGATCCACAATACGATTTTTATATTTACGTAATTGTCTGGAAATACGGGAAACAGCACCATCCAATGATGCATAAGCATCAGCAGAAATTGCAGAAGAGCGAATGATTGCACCTGTTTTCGGGTGAACTGTCACTTCTGTTTTAATATCTGTTCCTTCTTTTGTTACTTTAATATCAGCACTAACGGCTTCGTCAAAATACTTGGAAACAGCCGCATCCAATGCCCCTTCGGCATAAACACGGAAGTTATCCCCTAAATTGATTTGTTGTCCGGAAATTAATATTTGCATTGTTTTTTCTTTCCTGTTATAAAATTTAACCTAGAAATTCAGCTTAACTCGTTTTTTTTAAAATGTCAAGAGGCGTTATGTTACCTTTATCAAATCCTCTCTTTGGAATTTATATTCATTGGCCATATTGTTTATCAAAATGCCCATATTGTGATTTTTTCAGTCGTGTTTCAACTCAAACGGATTACACTGAATTGTTAAACACTTATAAACGTGATATTTTGTTTTTTAAAAATCAAGATATACTTCAAACTCCGGTAACAAGTATTTTTTTTGGTGGCGGAACACCATCTCTGATGCCGATTGATTTTTTTGCGGAATTGATGTCTTTTTTAAAAGGTCAATTTGTTTTTTCCGATGCTGTTGAAATAACGTTAGAAGCCAATCCGGACGCCATTGATTATGAAAAAATGATACAGTTTCAAAAAGGAGGGGTAACCCGTTTATCCCTGGGGGTACAGTCTTTAAATGAAGGTGATTTGAAATTTTTGGGACGTCGACATTCCGTTCAAACAGCATTGAAAAGAATTCAGGAAGCACAAGAAGTTTTTTCGGCAGTTAATATGGATTTAATTTATGCCCGTCCGAATCAAACACTGGAAGACTGGGAAAAAGAACTCAATCAAGCTCTGGATTTAGGATTGTCCCATTACTCGCTTTATCAGTTGACGATTGAAGAAGGAACTCCGTTTTTTCAACAATGTGTTCAAATTCCGGATGATTCTCTTTGTGCTGATTTTTATTTAAAAACAAATGAAATTATGCGAAAAAACAATTGTCCGCCCTATGAAATTTCAAATTATGCCCGTAAAAACAATCAGTGCATACATAACTTGACCTATTGGAGAGGCGAAAATTATTTAGGAATTGGACCGGCAGCACATGGACGTATCAACAAGTTGGCAACCCAAAATCCTCGCTCTGTTCAGCAATGGATAAAAAATCTTCCAAATTGTGTATTATTAACTGATCAAGAAAAACAGGAAGAACGCATTTTAATGGGACTTCGATTAATGGAGGAAGGGTTTCCTTGTCGATTATTAAATGAAATCGGCATTCAAAAAGCAATTCAATATAAATGGGGAACAATCAAAAACAATTTGTTTTATCCGACTGAAA
>JAFZGR010000205.1 GCA_017555325.1 Alphaproteobacteria bacterium
AAAAAACAATCCGCTTACAATATCAAGCGGATATTTATTCACGCCACAGACAGGCCGTCATTTATACAAAAGACGTTAATAAATTCAAATATCGTTTTTCAACTCAAAAATTCATCATCCAAATAATGAAATTATTTAATATACATAGATCCGAATACCTCACATTCAACACATAAACATCCATTAACCCAAGTGAAAACATTAGCTTTTTTTTCAAAATTCATTTGTCTACCTAAAATTTTACTACCCTATAATCAAGTCAAATTACCTGTAGCTACTTGCTTATAACCCCTACCATTCACACAGATATGCGCGGCATTCGAAACCAAAAAAAAGACGGGCAAGCATCTATTACTTGCCCGTCTCAACCATTAAAACAGTTTTATTTTAAACAGCTATTAACTTCTGCTGCAAAATCTTCTTCTTTTTTAGCCAAGCCTTCACCCAAACCAAAACGAACATAAGATTTTAAGACAACCGGAGCTCCTAATTCTTTAGCAGCTTCAGTAACAACATCTTTAACCTTTTTATCCGGATCCATAATGAATGCTTGTTCTAGTAAAACAACTTCTTCATAGAATTTACGTAAACGACCTTCAACCATTTTTTCAATGATGTTTGCGGGTTTCCCGGAAGCTTTTGCTTGTTCTTCATAAATGCCTTTTTCATGAGCAATTGTATCTGCATCTACATCTTCAGTGCTTAAAAAACGTGGAGAAGCAGCAGCAACATGCATTGCAATTTTTTTACCCAATTCGTTTAATTTAGCAGCATCAGCTGTACTTTCCAAAGCAATCAAAACACCGATTTTTCCTTGATTCGGAACAATCGCTGTATGCATATACGGAACAACAACACCATTTTCAACAGAAGCAAAACCGGAACGACGCAAAGACATATTTTCACCGATTTTTGCAATTAATGCTGTTAATGTATCAGCAACAGATTTATCACCCATATCAGCAACTTTAATTGCTTCCATGTCACCTTTTTGAGCCAAAGCAACAGTTAATGTATCAGATAAAAAGCTTTGGAATTCGGCATTACGAGCCACAAAGTCCGTTTCGGAGTTCAATTCAACGATAGCACCTTCTGTACCATCAACAATAACACCGACCAAACCTTGAGAAGCCACACGACCGGCTTTTTTTTCTGCAACGGATAAACCCTTTTTCCGCAAAAAGTCGATTGCTTGTTCTAAATCACCGGATGTTTCAGCTAATGCTTTTTTGCATTCCATCATACCGGCACCTGTTTTTTCACGCAGTTCTTTTACCAAACTTGCTGTAATTTCTGCCATTTTACGCTCCTTAATGTGTTAAAAAAATATCAATAGAGTGAACGGGGAAGCCTAAAAGCCTCCCCAAACATTTGGATTTTTAAGCTTCTACCGTTTCAGCAACAGCTTCTTCTGTTATTGGTTCTGCAATTGCACCCAAATCAACACCGGCAGCTTTCAATTCAGCTTGCATACCATCTAAAACAGCACCACTGATTAAATCACAGTACAAGTTAATAGCACGCAAAGCATCATCGTTGCCCGGAATCGGATAAGCAATACCATCCGGATTTGCGTTAGAATCACAAATAGCAACAACTGGAATGCCTAATTTTTTAGCTTCGTTGATTGCTAATTCTTCTTTGGGAACATCAATAACAAAAATTAAATCCGGACGACCATTCATATCTTGAATACCACCCAATGAAGCAAATAATTTTTCACGTTCACGGGCAATGTTCAATTTTTCTTTTTTCGTCAAACCTTGTAATTCGCCTTTTTCTGTTTTAGCGTCAATTTCTTTCAAGCGTTTAATGCTGGAAGAAATTGTTTTCCAGTTTGTCAACATACCGCCCAACCAACGATGGTTCACATAATATTGACCACAACGATTTGCAGCGGCTGCAATCGGTTCCTGAGCTTGAATTTTTGTTCCAACGAACAAAACTTTACCACCTTTTGAAGCAACTTCACGAACGGCTTCCAAAGCACGAGCCAACATCGGTTGTGTTTGAGTTAAGTCCATAATATGAACACCATCACGTGTGCCATAGATGTATTGTCCCATTTTCGGGTTCCAACGACGAGCATTGTGTCCAAAGTGAACACCATTTTCCATCAGTTGACGAATTGTAATTGTCGGAAGTGTCATTTTTAATCCTTTCTTTTTCCGGTTAATCGTCTGTGAGGCAAGATATAGAAAACTATTTTCTACACCGGAAGCGTGATTTGAAGAACTCCTTAAATAACGCTTTTCTCACATGTGTAATATACTTAAAAATTTTTAAGCATTGTATTTATACACTTTTTAAATAAAAAAAGCAAGTAAAATTTATATTTTTATATCAAAAAAAAATAGAAACCATAATCAATAAAAATATAAATCAAAAATCAAGGCAATACAATTAACTTTAAGTCAGACAGAATAAAACCTCTTTTCAAACCAAAAGAAAATTACCCAACCAATGGTCCTTTCTCCATCAAAAAAGGTACCATCAACCCTCTAAAAAAAGGGATATTTATTTTACAAGCAATTTAAATCTGCATTTATGATTATAACAATCAATTTTTCTATATAATGAAAGAAAGAATGTTAAGGCATACATAAGGCAAGAAAATCTTGTCCCCCATCTTCTTTGTTTCGGCCTTCTACACGCAGTGTGCCATTATTGAAATTAATCTGATAGGCATTGGCACTACCATTTGGAGTTGTCGTCCATCCCCATCTTATACCATAAGTTCCTCCCAAATTCGGACATTGCATTGTCATATCGCACTTTGATTCGTTTTTGCATTCACATTCTTCCATCGGAGCCAATTTCATCCCGATTGCATCACACCAAGCATGCGCACTCCACCAATTCATTTTAGTAGCTGATACGCAATACGTTCCGTGATCATTTCCTTTCAATTCTATTCCTGCTCCGCCTGCACAGCTTGCTGCTTCAACACGCATTGGAAACAGTTGCAATATCCCCACCATTCCCATTATTATCATTCTTTTCATATTATTCATGATCTTTCTCCTTTGCTTTTGATTAAAATTTCAATTATTTTGTCTGTTTCGGACACGTTGTGTTCTTTTCATCCCATAATGCACATGCCCCATATACTCGGCCCGTTATACCAGCACCCGCTGCTGTACAATTTATGTCTTTCCAGTGTAAGTTGCAGTACATTTTAGGCGGACATTTCTTTTCCGCTTTAAAAATGCGATTCGTTCCGGTTATTTGCTCAAAATACGGGGTTACGTTAAACGTTGTTAACATTTGACATTTACCATACAACACACCACTTGCTCCTGCTCCGGCAGTTGGAACTGCTTCCCCTTTTTCCCATGATGATTTCGTCCAGTTTAATGCACAATATTGTGTTGAATTCCGACATTTCATTTTCGGATAAACTAAACTCGCCCCCTCACTAAACGTGATTATCGGATTCGTATCGTGTGTTGTTAGCATTTGACATTTACCGTATAATGTGCCTGTTGCTCCGGCACTTGCCGTTGGTAATGGATCGCCTTTCTTCCATGACGACTTCGTCCAGTTTAAGGCACAATATTTATTGGAACTGCCACAACCCATTTTCGGATAAACTAAACTTGTTCCTTCACTAAACGTGACAATCGGATTCGTATCGTGCGTTGTCAGCATTTGACATTTACCATACAGAGTTCCTGTTGCTCCGGCACTTGCCTTTGGTAACGGGTCACCTTTATTCCATGATGATTTCGTCCAGTTTAATGCACAATAGTGCTTCGGATTCGTACATTTGACAGAACTACTCACAACACCTGCATCACTGACCACATAGCTACAATCCGTTTCAGATTTCTCCATCACATCCGATACCCCGACATAATAGCTACAATCTGTTTCTGATTTTTCCATTACCTCTGATATCCCGACATAATAACTACAATCCGTTTTATAACCCATATTCGTATCAGCATCAAAAAACGTATAGATACATGCCCCATCCGACGGAACACATTCCCCTGCTTTCGTTTCACTGCAAAATTCATCATACCGACAACACCATCCGATTTTTTCCGTCTCTATCTTGCAGGATGTTATTTTTTCATCGCCTCTATCGGCACACAAATCGATACAGCCATTTTCATCATCGTTCAGCCGTTCATCAAACCCGCAACGCTGACAAATTTCTTCCGCTTCATTACAATATATCCCCTCTTGATTCGGACATTCAGTATTGTTGACACAGGGTATCAGCTGTTCTTCACCGTTAAAGGAAACAACAACTTCCTGCGTATCTGCCAAACAGTCCATCGGCAGATTATCCATTGTATAAAGTGTCAGTTCACCGGCATCTTGTGCCAATCG
>JAFZGR010000206.1 GCA_017555325.1 Alphaproteobacteria bacterium
ATGGAATATGTATTGCTAAAAGATATAAACGATCAACCGAAACATGCAGAAGAATTAATGAAATTGGTTGACGGTTTGGAAGTTAAATTTAATTTGATTCCTTTCCATTCATGGGATGGCGCACCATTTGAACCGTCAAGCAATAATACAATGCATCGTTTTGCAAAAATCTTGGAAAGTAATTATTTTGCTGCTCCTGTTCGACGGTCTCGAGGCGAAGATATTATGGCTGCTTGCGGGCAGTTAAAATCTGCTAAAGGTAAAAAAGATTCATAAAAAAAGGAGAAACAGATGAATACAACAGAAGCAATTTTAACCAGACGATCCGTTCGGCATTATGAAGCGGGATTTAAAATGCCGGAATCTGATTTAACAACAATTTTACGTGCTGGCATGTATGCACCGAGTGCAATGAATAAACAGCCATGGGAGTTTTTGGTTGTGACAGATTCTGTTTTGTTGACAATGGTTCGTGATAATCATCCGTATGCAGCATTTTTAACCGATGCCGGAATGGGTATTTTTGTTTGTGTTGATTTGTCAAAGGAATATAATGGTATGGGAATAATGGATGTTTCAATGGCTTCGCAAAATATTATGTTGCAAGCACATGATTTGGGTTATGGTACATGCTATTGTGGTATATATCCTGACAGATGTGAAGAATTTAATGATTTATTGAAATTACCTGAGCATATTCAACCGATTGGTTTGATCGCATTGGGAAAACCTTCGAAAGAAGTAAAACAACCGGAAGAACGATATAATTCCGAATTGGTTCATTTTAATCAATGGTAATTTGCTAAATTTATGAAAATCTTTCTACACGGAGAATTTAAAAAGATTCTCCGTTATCATATATATAAATGAGATTGTTTTTTTTGTTTCGTGTCCAGTTTTTTGAATAAACAGAAAAAAGTGTTGTTAAATGCATAAATGTATGGTATGCTGATTTCTTATTGTGTTAAGGAGTTGGTTATATGATGGAAAAAGAAACTGAATTGGTTTTAACGGAGTCTTATCCTTGGGAGAATCAATTAAACTGGGAACAACAAGGTCAAGATATTTTATATGTCGGTGGTGTTAGAAATGGACAGGTTGTTAAACAATTTCAAAAATTTTTAGATGATAATAATATTTTTTATGATACAGTTTGTTGGGAATATAAAAATGGGTGCATTACAGAGGGAGTTGTTTGTCGACAAGTCAGTGTCGCTAAATTGCAAAGATTGCTCGGTTCGGATATCGCTCGTTCGAAAGAATTGTGGGAGATGCCTAAAAATTGGATAAAGTCAGGTTCTGGATTCAAATACACACATCTGATATCCGAAAACACCGAAACAGAGAGAAAAATATGTTCGTTTATAGAGAATAATCCGTGTTTAAATATGGTTGTTCGTGATTATAAAGGTATGAAGTATTATCACCTTACGTGTAAAGCAGAAGATTATGATAAATTATATGCACAGAAAATCAATACCGGATATAGATGGGAAAATGCTTCTAATTGGCGAACGGATAATGGTTATGTGCGATATGAGGTAAATCCCCAAACAAAATCTCCGGCATTACGGGCGTTTTTAAATGAGCATGAAATTATTTATCGTGAGGCTGAATGGTGGGATGATTCCGGTTCTGTTGTGCAAGGGATTGTATTGAGCCGTCCGGAACAATTAAATGAGATATTGGGTAGCAATATTCCAACAAGACGTCCTTGGGAGTATCCGCAAAATTGGTATTGTAATGAAGAAGGTTTTTTTGTTTATGGAAAAATCAAGGAAATGGATTCATATATGCGTGAAGATTTTGAGAATTTTTTAGTGGGAAAACCGATTATGAAAAAATGCTCGGTTATTAATGGAGAAGATAAAACGATATATGTATATTGTTGTCCGACAGATTTTGTGCGTATTATTAATGGCGGAAATCATAAACCCCTTTTAAAATATCAATTAGATATACCCTATAGTGGGAGAGGCGCTCGAGAATGATTGATTTTTTGTAAAATTTTTTATAAAAATAAACTTTATCTTGATTTTTATCTGAAATTGTTTTATTTTATAGCATATAATTCTAATATTAAAGGAGTGTTTTATGCAAAAAATAACAAAAGATTCAAAATGTATTATCTTCGATTGGGATGGAACGCTTGTTTCTTGTGAACAATTGGTTCATGCAAGTTATCTTTTGACATTTTTAAAAATGGGTAATGATAAAGCATTCACTTGGTCCGAAGCAGATACGCATGCTCAAAATGGTAAATCACGTCAGGTAATTTTTAGTGATACCTCAATTTGGGGTGCAAATACAAAAGAGGCAGAAGAAATTTTTTATCAGGTGTATCCACGGTTGCAACAAAATGATTCGGTTTTATTTCAATTATATCAAGATGTGACCGGAAAACAACTGCAACCGTTAATGGTCTTTGAAGGGGCAAAAGAATTTTTGCATTATTTAAAAGTACAAAAACCGAATCGTCCGATTGTTTTATTAGGGGCAAAAAATGAAGACTTATTAAGAAAAGAAGTTGTCGAATCCGGTTTAATGCCTTATTTTAATCGTATTGTCGGTAATACGGTTAATGCTGATTCTAATAAACCTTCACCAAAAGCATTTGATAGAGCGGTTGCCGGTTATAATTTTACAGATAAAGCAGATGTTTGTTATATTGGTGACAATCTGCAAAAAGATACGGCATTTGCAAAAAGCTGGGGGGCTGCTTGTTTTATTTTGACCCCGGAAAAATTAAAAGAAGTTGTTCAATATTTACCAAAACCGATTACACATGCAAAGGGTTATATCAATTTGGATTCTTCTCGTGTAAATGCTTAACAAGCTAACATATTTTTAAAATAATTGAGGTTCTTTTTCGTGCAGATGCTTCATCACTTTTTTCATTAATGTGGAAAAAGGGTAGTTTTTGAATGCATTTTCCGCTACAAACAGTCCGTTTTTGAGTGGACAATCTGCTTCTTTAGTTGTTATTCGTGCCAATTTAAGCGTTAATTGAAAGTGCGTGAATGTATGAGAAACAGCTGTTGAATCGGTTTTCCAATTTGGGTGGGTAAATAAGGGAAAGTGTTGTTCATCCTCTTGCCATGGAAATTCGTATAATCCTGATAACAAGCCTTTTCCCTGTCGCTTTTCTATATAAAAATCACCATGTTCATTTTGAATAAGATAAACAAATCCTTGTTTTATTTTTTTTATTGGTTTTTCAATTACTGGAATTGTTTCGGTTAAGTGATTTTGATACGCAATACATTTTTCTTTCCAAGGACAAATTTGGCATTGAGGGGTGTTGGGTGTGCAAATGGTTGCTCCTAAATCCATAATAGCCGAAGCATAATCTGCCCCATTGTTCGGAGGTGTTATTTGTATTGCTAAATTATAAATTTCTTCTTTTTTAACGGCATGTGTCAATCCGCATAAACGGGCAATGACACGAATGACATTGCCGTCCACAACCGTTTCGGGTTGATTAAAAGCAAAGGCACAAATACTGGATGCGCTGTAAGGACCAATCCCCGGTAATTTAAGTAGCAATTCTCTTTTATCAGGAATTTTCCCATTGTATTTTTGCATTAAAAGAATAGCACATTCATGGATTTTTTTTGCACGGGTATAATACCCTAATCCCTGCCAATACAATAAGACTTCTTGTAAATCCGCTTGTGCAAGACTTTCAATTGTCGGAAAATGAAGCATCCATCTCTGAAAATAATCTATAACGGTTTTAACGGTTGTTTGCTGTAACATAATTTCGGATATCCATACAGCATAAGGATTAGGATGCGCTTTACCTTTAACCCGCCAAGGCATGTCCCGCCCATTTTGATAAAACCAATTTAACAATTGTTCCGCTAAAACAGTTGGATTTTCCGGAAGCGTTTGAGTATCGGAACTTTTTTGCACCAATGAAACCTCTTTTATTTTTCCGATTTATCCTCAGAACGATTCTTTTCTCGTTTGGGTTTTGATTTGCTATTTACATCCTGTTGAAGTTGTTCTGATGCGGTTTTAGGTGTTTCTTCCTGTTTTTTTTCATCAGCGGACGGAATTGCACTTTTGGTAAAAATTTGTAATTTTCGTCCGGATTTATCAACATTTAAAAATACTTCCTGTCCCTGTCGAATCTTATTTTGCATAATCAGAAATGACAAGGGATTTTCCACTTGATTCTGAATAAGGCGTTTTAAGGCGCGAACACCGAATTTTGATGTAAAAACTTCATCAACAAACCAATCTTTTGCCGTATCAGCAACAATAATATGATAGCCGGCAATTTGAGCCCGTTTTAACAATTTATTTAAATGGATATCCACAATTTTGCGTAAATCTTCTTCATTTAATTGGTGGAAGGAAACAATATCATCTAAACGGTTTAAAAATTCCGGACGGAAATATTCTCCTAGCTTTTCCACCCGTTGATAACTAGGTAAATTAGCACCGACATTAGAGGTTAAAATAATGATTGTATTTCTAAAATCAACTGTTACACCTTTACTGTCGGTTAAACGCCCTTCGTCTAATAACTGCAACATTAGATTTAAAATATCCAAATGAGCTTTTTCGATTTCATCAAACAACACAACCTGAAATGGTTTTAAACGAACGGATTCGGTTAATAATCCACCAGCTTCATATCCCGGCATACCAGGGGCAGGGCCAATCATACGGGCAACAGAAGTTCGTTCCATATATTCAGACATATCTAATCGCAAGAGTGCTGTTTCGTCATTAAACATAAATTCAGCCAATGATTTTGCCAATTCGGTTTTACCGACACCGGTTGTACCGATAAATAGGAATGAACCAATTGGACGATTTGGATCTTGTAATCCGGAACGAGCACGTCTTAATGCATTTGCAACAACACCAACGGCATTGTCCTGTCCAATAACTCTTTTCTTTAGATGAACCTCGGCATTTGCTAAGCGATTTTTGTCTTCGGCATCAACTTTTTCAACAGGAATTCCTGTCCAGTCTGCAATGGTTTTAAAGCAATAATCCGGCGTAACAATTAAACTTTGAGCCTGTGGTAATCCCTTTTCTTTATCCATTATCAATTGACTGCTTGCATCATCCAACAAATCTAATGCTTTTGACGGAAATGCTCGCTGTTTAACGTATCGATGCGTTAATTGACAAGCTGCGCGAACGGTTTCTTCGGGAATTGTCACATCATAGTGCCGTTCAAAAGATCGTTTTTGCGTACGAGTAATGGCAATGCTTTCATCTAATGTCGGTTCTTCTAATAATAATGGTTGAATATGGGACATCACAGCGTTGTCTTTTTCTACATATGAAACGTAAGAAATAGTATTTGCTTCAATGATACAACTGATACGGTCGGATGATAAACACAATTTTAAAAATTTTGCTGCTTCTTTGTTTTCCGGATTTGTATCTGTATTAACAAGCAAGCTGATATCTTTAATGTATAAAATTTTTTGTTTTTGACTATCAACGATGACTTGGATAAGCTTTTTCAGTAATTCACTATATTCGCTTTCCGTTTTGGTATCCAACATAACACGAGGAATATCAATACCGATAACTTCTTTTTCTTGTAAATAAAACGGAGCTCCGCTACTGCCCATAAATTTAATTAATCCTTCAATGAGTGCGGTTTTACCGATTCCATTCATGCCGACAATAATTGGATTGCTTTTTGTGCTACGCATTAATATATGGATAAGCCGTTCCAATTCTTCTTGGCGACCAACCATATTAACTAAATGACCGTCTTTTGCTGCCAATGTATAATTAATTAAATATCTGCCAACATTAATATCTTCTAACATTTTTTACCTCATTATTTAATCCGTTGCCGCAACCGAATCTGCGTTGTCTTCTGTATCCGGTTCGTTGCCGGTTAATGTAAACGCTGTATCCTTTCGAAGTGTTTTGAAATCATTTTGAGCATTTTCAAAGTCTTTATCCTGAATAATCATATCTTCCATCATGACATAAGCATCATAAGCCGAACCATGCATGAATGCCTTCATATAATAGGTGTTTTCATTTCCCCATAATAGTTTGTCATTTTCATCGGGTAAACCATAAGCATCAAAAACAAGATTCCAAAAATCATCCCGTCTTTTGAATTTTTTAGCCAAATTAATGCGACTTGAATTTAACGAATTATCTCCTTTGTTTACATATACGACTTTGAATACAACGTTGTTCGTATCAGGAGATGAATATGATACCTGAACGGTTTCTCTAGACTCTGGACGTGTATATGTTTCTCTGAATACATAGTGCATCTCATCTTGTTCTGCATATGAATAGATACATTTTTTAATATCGGAAGCAATTTTTAACTGCTTTTTGTTGCGACAAACATCATTGTAATACGTTGTTCGGTAAAGAGGAATAGATTTTTCTACGCGGGAAAGCGTATATCCTAATTCTGTTAATTCATCATATACCGTTTCCGTATCATCACCGAATCCGATACCGACAATTTTAAATTTTGAAACATCGTGCCTGTTTAAGCCGGATTGTACCTGATTTTGTATGGACAATTTTTTTGTGTTTGCCGATTCAGTCATATTGAGTGGATTATTTCGCTTAATTAATTCGCTTTCGGAAATACTGTTTTCAACAACATGTTGTGTGTCTTCCTTTTTTGTTTTTTCGGTCTTTTTCTTATCCGCCGAAATGTCAATATTAAAAGAAGTGTTTGGAAG
>JAFZGR010000022.1 GCA_017555325.1 Alphaproteobacteria bacterium
CGTTTGATGCATATTTATATAAAAAAATTGCACCTTTTACAAAAGCATGTTAAAATGAAAAAAAAGAGCCGGTTTGTAATAGGAGGGAGTATATGACAAGAAAAGAGAAGAAAAACTTACCATCTATGAAGGATTTGACCGCATTTTTAAAAACACAATCCGGAAGTTTTTCAAAAAGAGATATCGCTCGTCAATTTAATATAAAAGGGGATGACAGAATTAAGCTTAAACAAATGTTGAAAGAATTAAGAGATTCCGGAACATTGGAACGGGATAAAAATGCCCGTTCGTATAAATTACAACTTTCCGGTCGTCTTCCGGAACATTGTCAGTTGGAAATTACCGGACAGGATTCGATGGGCGAATTATTGGCTCGTCCGCTGGAATGGCAATCGGATTTACCGACACCGCAAATTTTAATTACCAAAAATAAAATCAATCCGCCGGCTGGTGTGGGGGATATTGTACAGGCAAAGGTTAGATTTATCGGTAATTTGTTATATGAAGGGACTGTTTTGAGACGTATTAGTGCTGGAGATAATAATATTGTCGGTATGTATTTTGACGGAAAAGTATATGCTGTTGATAGAAGATTATCTCGTCCGTTTTTATTGTTGGATGTTCCGCGCAATGTACGTAATAAAGATTTGGTTGTTATTGATATTCCGATGATTCGTTCCCGAGAGCCGATTGCTAAATTTGTAAAAAAAATCGGTTCAGCAGATGAGCCATTTGCTGCAACACTTACAGCTATATTTATGCATCGATTACCTGTTTCTTTTTCAGAACAGGCAGAAAAACAGGCACAACAATTAAAAATTCCGGAAGCTGATAAAAGTAGGGTGGATTTAAGGTATATTCCGTTTGTTACAATAGATGGAGCTGATGCCCGAGATTTTGATGATGCAGTTTGGGCTGAACCGGATACGGATAAAAGCAATATGGGTGGATTTCATATAATGGTCGGAATTGCCGATGTTGCATGGTATGTTCAGTCCGGTTCTGCGTTAGATAGAGATGCTTGGACACGGGGTAATTCTGTTTATTTTCCGGATCGTGTTATTCCTATGTTGCCGTTTGAGTTATCAAATGGTGTTTGTTCGTTAAAACCGAATGAACCACGTGCCGCATTGGTTTGTGAAGTTTGGATAGATAAAAACGGAAACAAAAAGAAACATACTTTTAAACGGGCTCTTATTCAATCCGTTCAACGATTGACTTATGAAGAAGTACAAAATGCATTGGATAAAAAACAACCTATTATCGGATTAGAAAAAGAAATTGAAACATTAAAGAACGTTTACTTATTGCTAAAAAAACAGCGAGAAAAGCGAGGAGTTATTGAAATTGATGTGCCGGAACAAGAAGTTAAATTAAACAAAAACGGGGTTGTTACATCCATTCAGACGCGTCAACAAACAGAAAGTATGCAGTTAATTGAAGAATTGATGATTATGGCAAATGTTTCCGCAGCGGAAACATTGGAGGAAAAAGGAAAACCGACAATGTACCGTATTCATGATCGTCCCAGTTTGGAAAAAATACATACATTAAATAACTTTTTAAAATCAATGGGTCTGCAAGGAAAACACCCGATTACGGAACACTCGGAAGCTGTTGAATACAATAATATTCTTAAGAAAACGCAAGGGTCAGAGAAAGATTTTGCCATTAATGAATTTATGTTGCGTTCTCAATCACAAGCACAATATTCACCGGAAAATATTGGACATTTTGGATTGTCAGCTTCCTATTATTGTCATTTTACTTCGCCAATACGTCGTTATCCAGATTTACAGATTCATAGAATTATTAAGGAAAACATGAGAG
>JAFZGR010000207.1 GCA_017555325.1 Alphaproteobacteria bacterium
AAACCAATATTCAGATTTTATTGTGTAGGAAGATTCTTCTTCTTGATACAATAAAATAATTTCTTTATTTTGATACAATGCCCAATCCAACTCAACAATCGTGCCAACAGAAAAATGTTCCGATAAAACACAAACAAAAAAATCAGCATCTGAAACTGCTTTAAATTCAGCATTAAGTACAGTATTACAATCGGTTGAAGTATAATCTCCGCTTGATGCTTGTTCACAGTAAAAAGGACCTGTATAAATATATTTGCCAAAAACAATTTGAGTGTCAATTGGGTGTGTGAGTTTTTCTGACCCACCCAATATTTTTGATCGATAATCATCTTTCAACGAGTCCGACAAAGAAAGTTTTGGATCTTTTAGTTTATTAAATTTTCCTGAAAAATATACTTTTTTCATTATTGTTTTCCTTTCATAATTTTATGCCACTCGTGATAAGATAAAACCGCCAAAACAGTCCAAATAACATTTAATGACAACAGATAAAACGCCGGTTGAGGTAACAAAGCATATTGAATGATATAACAAATATTATTAACAAACCAAATAACCCATGTATCAATTTTACGTAAAACCATAAAATAAGTTGCGACAAAACTGGAAATTGTTGTAAATGCATCTATCACAGGAAGATAATCATCCGTTTGTTTCAATAAAAAATACAAACCAATTGTTCCAAATATAATAAATAGTGTATATCCTATTCTCTCCTCAAAAGAACAGGCTCTAATCATTTTTTTTCCGCATTTAGGATTCCACAAAACGAAACCCACAATACCAACAATTAAATAAAAGAATGCATTACCCATATCTGCGTATAATTTACTGGCAAACGAAAACAGTATTAAGCACAACATTTGCACGATGTAAAAAAACCAATGAATCCGGTTATTAAACAACACAAAAATCCCTTGCAACAATCCAAAGACTGTTGCTCCTATTTCAAAAATCATTTATTTTCTCCTAAATTCTGTTATTTTTCCCGTATTTGATGCGGTAAGTATTTTTTTATAACCGGCAAATAAGTTGCCTTATATTCGGGATAAAAACGCATTAAAGTGTCATATGCATTAAGCGGTTTATCCGGTTTTGTCATTCTGGCACATTCCCAATCAATAATTGTGTCCAATAAATCATCCGGCGATTTTTTAAGATTATTTTTAACATGATGACGATTGTGAATCCGATGAAATGTATGAACATCAGAAATACTCATCCAAAAGCAAAATAAATACATTAGTGGCTTTTCGGCATCATGCAAGTAACCGCTTAAAGTGTTTTTACCTCGCAATTGTTTTTCCACTTGTAAAAAAGCTTTTTTATGCTTTAACGTATAAAATATTTTTTGTATTTTTTCTTTGAACATTTCTTTTTCCTTTCAAGGAAAGAGGGGAGATCCCCTCTTTGGTTTAAGCTCTAATTCTTTCGGGAATATCGGTTAAATAGTTATCAAAATATCCTTTTACCAATACAACTGGAGTCCCTTTATCACCTGATCCTGTAGTTAAATCACATAACGATCCAACTAAATCCGTAATTTGCCTTGGTGTTGTTCCCAGCGTATAAAAATCATCTCCTGTATTTTTTTCGGTAATAGCTTTTTGAATGGCTTCTTCCGGATTATCTATATGATTATCGGCAACGGCTTTGATTTTAATTTCATTGGGCATTCCCTTTAATCCATCGGTATATCCTGGTGAAACAACTGGATCGGCAAACTCCCAAATATGTGTTTTTGGACATTTAAATCCACCATCTCCGTAAATCATCACCTCAATGGCCAAACCCGTTTTTTGTTTCAACTTATCTTGTAATTTTTTACAAAAGGCTTGAGAATCTCTAGGAAACAATTTTAACCGATTTTCATCCGAATAATTAGAACCAAGAACACCATATTCGCTCCAACCATGCTGACTTGTCGGTGTATTACAAATATCATCCAATGTATAGACTATACCACCAGCCTGTTGTAAAATGGCTTTATGACGATATCGGGCATGAATGCTAGAAACAATAATTTGATTGGTATATTTCAAAATATCCTTTGGATTATTTAATAAAACAATTTCAATGTTCGGGGCAATTTCTTCATACATTTGAATATGATCAGATCCCGTAATCGGATGATGAAAAACACCAAATTTTTCACGAAATTGTAGCTTACTTAAAATATCTGAATACGGATTAATGTCGGAATTAAATAAAGCATCTTCATCCATAATAGCATTTCCAACTTCATCTACTGGATAAGATAAACACACATAGACCTTTCCCTTGACCCCTTGGGCAATACCTTCTAATATTTTGGCAAAACGGTTACGAGATAAAATCGGAAAAGCAACAGCGACGTCCCCTTCTGGAAATTTTTGACTGATATCATCAGCAATATCATCTAAAGTTACATAGTTGCCTTGCGCTCTCGCTAAAAAGGATTCTGTAATTCCGACAATATCACAATTATCTAAGGTAATGGGTTGGTAAGAGGTGTTGTATGCTTGAATCAGTTTATCTGAAATAATGCTAGCGATATCATCACCTTGTTTTATAATCGGCATTCTTACACCATAAACAGAAACACCGACATAACGATTTGTTGAATAAGTTGTATTCATTTTATTTTCTCCTCGACAGTAGGTTTTAATTGATTTGTCTCGACTGTCCCTACAAGACCCAAATCAATGGAAAAGTTGATCTCAGCCTTTCCTAAACAAGTCCATCTTCATAAAAATTCTTTTCAATTAACTCCTGATTTTCTGGATGGACAAACTCTTTATAACGTTCATCTTGAAGAGCGATCATATCACGCACCATATTTCCCGATAAAAACGGAAAACTTTGGGTTGTTCTGGAACATAACCCTACATTTGGCACATCAGATGCAAAAAATAAATATTCCCGATTGTCCCCAACATACATAATATCTGGCCGAGGTCTGTCTGGCAATTCCTTGTTGATTGTTTCCAAAACATGATAATTCCAAGGAATCCTCTCTGTATCCTTTACAGGAATAATTTGCAATCTGGCATAATCTGAACTTTTACGCCAAACATTTTGAATCATTTTTTTGCGTATAAAATATGGCAGAGGATTCATATGAGTCCCGCTCTCTTGAGCAGAGCCAATTAAAACCGTTCCCTGTTCACATTCTTGCATCATTTGCTTAATTAATCGATCATGACCAATATGAAACGGTTGACATCGTAAAATACAAAATCCGTGTTTATATTTAAAAGTCATAAAAAAACCTCTCTTTCGAAAGGCCAACACATCATCTTAGGATTACCCTATACATTGATGACTGGCCAAGTCTATTGTCCCCGCCCATTGCCCTCGGACGCCTGAACAGGTTTATGTTAATACACAAAAAAAGCAGATGTCAATAAAAAAATACAAAAAACACAAATTATTTTGCACCATATTGATTAATATATTTTTAATAAGGGATATATAACAAAAAAATACTGCTTTTTATTTTTTTAAACACCAAGTTGACGTTAAAATGATCTTCATTATAATGATTTTCTTCATATCAACCTTATCCTAACAAACGTATTAAATAACAGATGTATGCCAATAAGAAACAAACAAGCGCTGTCAAACTAAAATATACCGCCACACGGACTTAATGTACGCTAAAAAACATCGGGATTGGGGTTAAAAAAGCCTTGGTTTTATTGGCTTTTATCTTCTGTATAATGTTCTTCATTGCAACCTCCGTTTGTATCATGATCTCTATTCCCAATTTGAAAAAGTTAATCAAATTTAATGCATAATCTATGGCTTCTTGCTCTGATATACCGGGATACAAACGTAATATTTCTTCTTTGACGTTTTGCATCAATTTTATCCTTTCATTTTGTTATGAAAGAATTTTGTCGCACTTCTTTTGATATGTAAAACCGCTTTTAAATTGATAAATTTTTTTTATTATTATTTTGAAAGGCTAAGAAGATGAACCGCGATTTTATCAAAACCGAAGTTGTGTTTCATTAAGTGACATCAATGTCAGTTACTCGTAAAATTTTTAAGCCCATCCTTGACGAGAGATAAAACGCCGAAGCGTTGTGCGTCCAACGCCCATAACTTTAGCAATTTGTGCTTTTGAAACGCCTCTATCCAATAAATCTTTTACACGTTTTGAATTCTTTGACAGTTTTAATTTCTTACTTGTTGCAGCGAATGGACGACCCAGTTTTTTACCGCTTGCTTTTATGTTTGCCAAAGATGATTTTGTCCGTTGTGATATTAAACTGCGTTCAATTTCTGCTGATATACCAAAAGCAAACGCCATTACTTTTGATTGAATATCTGCACCCAATCTGAAATTTTCTTTTATCGTCCAGACCTGACATTCTTTGTTTAAACAAGTTTCTAATATGCGCATAACCTCTAACATTGAACGCCCCAAACGAGATATTTCACAAGAAATCAGGATATCTCCGGCTTTCATACTTTGAAGTAATTTTCCTAATTTTCTTTTATCTAAAGATTTTCTGGATGAAATAGTTTCTTCCACCCAATACGTAATTTTGACTTTTTGAGCTTTTGCGAATTGTTTAATTTCATATTTTTGATGTTCACAGGTTTGTTTGTCTGTTGAAACTCTGATGTAGCCAATAACTGCCATGTTATACCTCCTGATAAATAAAGTTTAAAAAGTGGCTCATTTAATAGAACAATAAAATCAACCACTTTTTTCATACTTTTGTATTTTTTGTATATTTTGGCAAAACTATTTAAAAATTAAAGAAAAACAAGCACTTCAAGGGATGTATAGACATTTGACTAACTTGAACAAATCCAGAATGACCACAATCGTTCTATTAAATGAGCCACTTTTTTTAACTTTATTTA
>JAFZGR010000208.1 GCA_017555325.1 Alphaproteobacteria bacterium
ATGAGGAAACAATGCGAAACAAACTGAATGAAATCGGCCGTAGTATGGTAGAAATTATTGGGGTATTGGTGATAATGGGTCTTTTATCGATTGGCGGAATGGCAGGGTACGACTATGCGTATTCCGCTTATCAGGCGAGTCAGATTCAAGATGCAGTAAGTAAAGCAAAATTAATTGCCAAACAAGGCGGTCGTAAAAGTCGGTTTTCCTCGGTTAAAAAGTTTGTTGAAGAAACATTGGGAAAATATAAATCTGCCACAGGAACGGATGAAACTCATCCGCTTGTGACGTATGAAAATGATGAATATACCATTTTTATTTATGGTATTTCTAACAGTATTTGTGAAAGACTTGTTGCAAAACAAGAAGTTTTAAACTCAATGGGTATATCAATTTCGCATCAGGCATGTAATGGTGATGGGGAAGATATGTTTTTCACATTTAATAAAACAGATTTATTATCAAATGGTAGTGGCAATGGTGGTGGCAATGGTAATAAACGGTGTCCGGATAAAATGGTGGCTCGGCGGATGTTGAATGAAGAAACAGGCGAATATGAATTGCAATGTGTCTGTCGTCATGCGAATGAATATGGAGCTGACTGTACTCGTTGTGAAGCGCCCCGTATGTGGGATACAGCAACAAACAGTTGTCGCTGCCCGGAAGATGAGCCATATTATGCGGATGGTAAGTGTCAAACATGTGCTTCTGTAAACTCAAAGTTTCCGTTATACAATCCGGATCTCAATAAATGCGTGTGTGATTCATCCAAGGGATTATATGGGGATGAAGAAACAGGATGTTTTCCGATAGCCTGTATTTCGCATGCCGAACCATTTACGGCAAAAGGGGCCTTAACATTTTGTACGGAACATGATAGATCTATTCGTATTGATAAATTAGATAAACAAATTCGGATTTCATTTTTAGATGGATGGAAGGGTGATCATAATTTTGCTTGGAACTATCATGGTTGTAGATGTTCAGATTATAATACTTATAATGATGTTGATAGAGGTGGTCATTATACGGATGCTACACTACATACAGTGCCGTTTTCTGTTTACACAATTAAGTATCCGATTTATTTAAGATTATCCGGTGTTGGTTGTGATAGTGGGACCTATTCTGTCAACTCGGATGGGGCTTGGCATCATGTGGGGACATGTCCCGGAAACGGATCAACAGAAACTACCATCTCATATACATTCCAATCAGAAATTGAAGGTCTTCGGTGTCCGATAGAAAATGGTACCTGTGATAATTCTGGAAAGTGTATAGACGGATATTTTAGTAAGGCTCAAAATATTTGCGGATTGCCAGGGGCAAATGAAAATTGCAAGTGTCCATTTGGGAAGAAAAAAATTGATGGTCGTTGTGATTGGGTTTGCGAAAAAGGACAAGTGATTCAAGATGATGGAACATGTGCTTGTCCATCCGGAACGACAATGACGGGTGGTTGGTGTAAAAATGCCGGATGTAATGAAGCACAAGGATGGATATTTGATACAGCACAACAAAAATGTGTTTGTAATAATGATGCTGCGTATTATGACAATGGAAAAGGCGGATGTACATATTGTTATGGAACAAGTTATGGTTCTAATCTAGGTTCGTATGTGTGGAACTTTGAAACCAAAACGTGTGAAGTGAAATGTAATCAACAATCTTATACAGTTGCCAGTCCATATTACAGTTCTCAATATCCAACCGGTCGTTGGAATAGTACAACACAATCCTGTGAATGTAATGCAGATATCTTTTTCTTTGGAGAATATCCAAATTGTAAACGGTGTCAATCAACCGGTAATATGTATGATGAATCAACAGGATCTTGTATGTGTGATTTAGAGCAAGGTTATGAAAAGGCAGATGGCTCATGCGTATTATGTATGCCCAGTGCAAAACCAAATGCAGATGGAACAGAATGTGTTTGTCGGGATACTCGTAAAGTTATGTTCTCTCGGGGTGAGTGTTTAAGTTGTGATAATGTCAGTGAGGGATTGGTATTGTACAAAAAGGATTCGTGTAGTACTTGTTCGGGATGGTTTACGGATTCGGGTAACCGATGTCGTCAATGTAGCAGTTGGACAGCGTATGCATCAAGCAAAGCAGAATGTGCTACATGTGAGAACCGTTATTGGGATAATGGAACATGTCGTATTTGCCCGATTGGATATTTTTGTTCCGGCGGGGATAGAAGAAAGTGTTCTGCCGGTACATATCAAGCATCACAAGGTGGAGGTAGATGTAAAACATGTTCCGAAGGTTACTATTGCCCGGAAGGAGCAACAACTCAAACGATTTGTCCGGCTGGTTCGTATTGTCCGAAAGGTTCAGGCAGTGCAACACTTTGTCCGGCAGGCAGTTATCAGCCATCAACCGGAAAGAGCGAATGTATTTCATGTTCAGCAGGATATTATTGTCCGGAAGGGGCTAAAACACAAACCATTTGTCCTGCGGGATCTTATTGTCCGGCAGATTCAGGCAGTGCAACGCTTTGTCCGGCAGGCAGTTATCAGCCATCAACCGGAAAGACTAATTGCTTGCCTTGTTCAGCCGGTTATTACTGTCCAGAGGGAGCGAAGACTCAAACTGTTTGTCCGGCTGGTTCGTATTGTCCAGAAGGTTCGGGTGTGGCAATGCCTTGTTCAGAGGGAACATATTGTCCAATTCAATCTAATTCTGAAACGGCATGTCAAGTAGGGTATTATTGTTCAACACCGGCAACACAAGTAGTTTGTCCGGCAGGAAACTATTGTCCACAAGGCTCATCAGCCCCAATAGCTTGTCAAGCCGGAACATATCGTTCTGAAACAGGCGGTGTTGCGGAATCGGATTGTACTCGTTGTCCAATTGGTAGTTATCAACCGGAAACAGGTAAAAGTGAATGTGTTCCATGTTCGGTAGGTTTTTATTGTCCGGAAGGTTCAACAGAACAAAAAGTATGTCCGGCAGGGTCCTATTGTTCACAAGGAACCGGTACACCGACAGCCTGTTCTACAGGAAGCTATTGCCCGGTTCAATCAGGTACTGAAACGGCTTGTTTAGCAGGATATTATTGTCCAAATCCAACATCGCAACAAATGTGTCCAGAAGGTTACTATTGTCCAAGTGGTAGTAATTCGCCGATAACTTGCCCTTACGGTAGTTATTGTCCGGTAGGCTCTTCTGCTCCGGCAGTGGCGACATATCCGTCTGATGGAGTTGGTGGATTATAAAAAATAGTTTTGTTTTTATTGAAAAAGGTCTTTGATAAGGCCTTTTTTAGTGTATTGATTTGTTGTTTTAAATGATTGTCTGTAAAAAAAAGGGACGTATTATTGCAACAATTTTTTTCATTTTTTGATATTTTTTTGATTTTAATTAAATAATTAAACTAAAACAACAATCTTTTATTTTCTTACAAATCCGATCTCTTCGATTCGAAGCGGGAAAAAAAGGTCCCTTTTATTACACTCATTTTATAAATGCTATTTTATAAAGGATAAGAATATGAAAATTAAATTTAATGAAATCGGTCGAAGTATGGTAGAAATACTGGGGGTGCTTGCTGTTATTGGCGTATTAAGTGTTGCTGGGGTAATGGGATATCGTTATGCAATGGATAAATATCGTGCCAATGAAATTGTTTATTCCGTTAACATGATTAATAGAGATATTTGGCATCGGTTTCAAGTAGAAACTAGTTTGCCAAAAGATATTAAAGAATGGGATAATTTATCTCCTGCCGGTTATAATTTAAAAGTTTATACATATCCACCATTTGTTTTTGAAGTAAAAGTAAATCAAGTAGAAAGCCAGGTATGTCGTCAGGTGCTGAATATGCAGTTAGATGGTCCATTATTCATATATGTTGCTCAAAATGAAACAGATGAAGGAGTATTATATACAAATCATAATGCTTCAATTTGTGAAGAGACCGGTGCATTTGTAACAATGGGTTTTATGTCATCATTGGAGCATTATGGACAGGAATTGGGAGTACATGAAAACAGTACAGATGAACGAGGACAACCAATAAGATATTGTCGTTCAGATAATGATTGTCATTCTGCTTGCGAATCTTGTTTTACCTCATATCCTTATACTTGTCGTTCAATTTGCAGTAATGATTCTGAACCTATTTGTTTGGTAAGTGGTGAATGTGTGGAATGTGAATTTACATCAGATTGTAAACGAAAAGATACTGTCTGTAATGATTTAACACATACATGTGAAGTTATAGAAAAGACTTGTCCTATCGGAACATTTCGTTCTTCAAATGGTAAATGTATTAGTTGCCAGGAAGCAGCAAATATTATGGTTTCCAATGAAATTTTTGAATTGAACGGTGTTAAAATGGATGCGATAAGTGGTGTTGAGATGTGTTCAGCATGTGCAACGGCTTCGGATAATGCACATGAACGAATAGTGGAGTCATTTGAAGTAGATGGAGAAACCAAAACGTTTTGTTCCTATTCTTGTACAAAAGGAGTCAGTTTTCAGGCAAAGGATGGAACGTGTGTTCCTTGTTCTGATACACAAGAATGGATTATTGCAAATGATGATGAAAGTAAGAATAAGTGTACAGCCTGTCAAAATCATATATGGTATACTAGTCGCTCTGTTACCGTTTGTGGACTAGGTGTTAAATGCTCAGATACACAATTTATATACTCAGAATATGACGGAACAAATTATAGGTTAACATGTAAAGAATGTACCGATTTGAGAAATCAGAGGGGGACAATAAGTTATGCTGGAAACTCATCATCAAGTGATTCTTTTGTCCAGAGTATCAATGCCTCTTGTAATAATTGTCCGGAATATGTGAATGGCTCTTACGCTAAAAGATATCATTATCTTTATCAAGGACTATGGGATTATTGTTATCCGGTATGCGAACAGCCGAAAGATGAAGCGACGTCAGTTGAAATTTGCAAGGCAAATCCGCTGGCTGAAAATTGTTTGCGAAAATGGCAAAACAGTGATGGAAATTGTTTGGCATGTAATTATATTGGAACGGCAACTTATATTGGTGAAAGTCCCGTGTTAAAAGATTTATGTGAAAAATGTGGTCGTCGGGTTAATAGTCAAGGTTATTGTGTTCCGCAATCAACAAATGCTTGTTTAGCAGGGCAGTTTTTGGGGGCAGACGGAAATTGTTGGTCCTGTGATGAACCCAGTGGAAAAATTATTGAAAGCGCCGAACTTTCAGGATGCGAAAGTAATTGCAAAAAAGCACAAGCAACAGATACTGACTATGTGGCAAACGGAGCAGTTAAAACACGTCGTGTTATTTCTAATGATGAAGGGACGAATCAATATTGTATGCCGGTTTGTCCTACTGGATATTTTCAAACAGAAGACGGTCAGTGTGTTGGTTGTTCGGATACGAAAGGATATTGGGTAACTTATCAAAAGAACTTTAAAATTTTACAAGATGAATGTACGTCTCGCTGTAATAATACCCGTACATTAATTCATCAGTCTATGCGTTGTGTTTTAAAATCATGCCCAAACACGGCAACAGGGGTTAAACAGTTTCATAAATATTTAGGAGAGTGTACTCCTTGTGATCAGATAAATTCTGAATATTTATCAAGCGAGGTAACACATTTTCCGGGAGAATGTGAAGCCTGTGGCAACAGAATTCTTATTGGACGATACCCATACTGTGTATTGGTGAAGCCCGGAACAAGTGGCATTTGTAATAGTTTAACGCATGTTCCGACAGAATTGAGTGTAGAATTGAAAAATTTGGCACAACCATATTTGAATAAACAATACGATGGTATTCTTTATTTGGGTTCAGAAGGTAATTGTCATCGATGTGATGATAAAGCCTCCTATACAGCTCCATATCAAGCAATAACCGGGCAATGTGCTACTTGTGGAAATCGACAAAGTTCTGGAAATACATGTATGTATGGTTTATGTACAGAAGGAGAGGCTTTTTTAAATACGTCATCTAACTGTATTGCCTGTTCTGAAACAAAGCGAACACAAATATCAAATACGCAAACAGCACGTAATTTATGTGAATCTTGTGAAGCAGTTGAACATCGAGTTATGATGTTGAAAAATGATGCCGATGAACAGACATATTGTGTTGAATCGTGTGCTGGTTCACAATGGCAAAGAGCATCTGATGGTAAATGTCTGTATTGTGATGATTTGGCAACTCAGGTTGTAGAAATAGGGGCGGATGAAGAATCAAAACAAGAATGCTTAAATTGTGATCGTATTGCATTTGAAAAAGAGAATGGAAAAACATATTGCTCGCAAAAAATGAAGCAGGGTTTCTTTATTAATAGTGATGGGGTGCCTGTGTCTTGTTCTGTATCGGGAGATGTTTTAATTCCAGCAACACAAGGAGCATTATCTTTATGTATCCAAGATTCTTGTAATCGGGAAATTGCCCGTTCAAAGGATAGTTTTACCTATATTTGTCGGTTGAAAGTAACAAACGGGTAATTTGAGGAATAATGCTTTAATTTTCGGATAAAAGTTAAAAATGTTTTAACATTTTTGGAATAAAGACTTGTGTTCATCATTTTTTAATGCTAAATAAAACATACTTTCAAATAAATGCATTGTTTGTAAAAAAATAATTTTTTACTATTGACTTTTAAAGAACTGCATACTATTTGATACACAAGATTTATGGTTTTTTAAAAACGAAAGGAAGAATAAGATGAATTTTAAACCATTACTTGATCGTGTTGTTATTAAACGTATTGCCGAAGAAAACAGAACGGCCGGAGGGATTATTATTCCGGATACGGCAAAAGAAAAACCATCACAAGGTGTTGTTGTTGCTGTTGGAGCCGGCGGCAGAGATGAAGCCGGACACTTAATTCCGATGACTTTAAAAGAAGGCGATAAAGTGTTATTCGGTAAATGGTCCGGTACGGAAATTAAAATCAGCGGTGAAGATTTGCTGATTATGAAAGAATCTGATGTTTTGGGTATTTTAGAATAATTATAAGGGGAAGAAAATGACAGCAAAAGATATTAAATTTGGAACAGATGCCCGTTCAAAAATGTTACGGGGTGTTGATTTGTTAGCAGATACGGTAAAAGTGACATTGGGACCTAAAGGCCGTAATGTTGTTTTAGGTAAATCTTATGGGGCACCGAAAATTACAAAAGACGGAGTTTCTGTTGCTAAAGAAATTGAGTTGGCCGATAAATTTGAAAATATGGGCGCTCAAATGGTTCGTGAAGTTGCTTCAAAATCAGCCGATGTAGCCGGTGACGGAACAACAACAGCAACTGTTTTGGCTCAGGCTATTATTCGTGAAGGATGCAAAGCCGTTGCTGCCGGTATGAATCCAATGGATTTAAAACGGGGTATTGATATGGCTGTTTCTGCCGTTGTGGAAAACATTAAATCCCGTTCTAAAAAAGTTTCTACTTCTGCTGAAATTGCTCAAATCGGTACAATTTCTGCAAATGGAGATTCTTCTATCGGTAATTATATTGCTCAGGCAATGGAAAAAGTTGGTAACGAAGGTGTCATTACTGTTGAAGATGCCAAAGGAATGGAAACAGAATTGGATGTTGTTGAAGGTATGCAATTTGACAGAGGTTATTTATCTCCGTACTTTATTACAAATCCGGAAAAAATGACGGTTGAATTGGATAATCCGTATATTTTAATCAATGAAACAAAATTATCTAATTTACAAGCTTTAATTCCTGTGTTGGAAGCTGTTATTCAAACATCTCGTCCATTGTTGATTATTGCAGAAGATATTGAAGGAGAAGCGTTGGCAACTTTGGTTGTTAATAAATTGCGTGGTGGTTTGAAAATTGCTGCCGTTAAAGCCCCGGGATTTGGTGACCGTCGGAAAGCAATGTTGCAAGATATTGCTGTTTTAACTAATGGACAGGTTATTTCTCCTGATTTAGGGATGAAATTAGAAGATGCAACATTGGCAACTTTGGGAACGGCAAAATCTGTTACTATTACAAAAGAAGACACAACGATTGTTGATGGAGCAGGAGATAAAGCAGAAATTGCTGCTCGTGTTGCACAGATTAAACAACAAATTGAAGAAACATCATCAGAATATGATCGGGAAAAATTGCAAGAACGCTTAGCTAAATTATCCGGTGGTGTTGCTGTTATTAAAGTCGGTGGAGCTTCCGAATTAGAAGTAAAAGAAAAGAAGGACCGTGTAGATGATGCTTTGCATGCAACACGTGCTGCAGTTAAAGAAGGTATTGTTCCGGGTGGTGGCACAGCATTGTTATATGCAACAAATGCATTGGATTCTTTAAAACCGGATAAT
>JAFZGR010000209.1 GCA_017555325.1 Alphaproteobacteria bacterium
ATTCTCGGGGCCAAAAATGCTGTTTTACCCATTATGGCTGCAGCACTTCTTACAAAAGACCCTATTCGCTTAACAAATGTTTCTTACTTATCTGATGTTACGATACTTGCCCAATTATTAGAGAGTATGGGCATGAAAATAAGTCAGGGAAAAAATGAAATTACCCTACAAGCCAATAATATCACATCAACGCATGCTGACTATGACTATGTATCTAAAATGCGAGCCTCTTTTTGGGTATTAGGACCCTTATTGTCCCGTTTCGGAAACGCCGAAGTATCTCTTCCTGGCGGATGTGCCATTGGAACACGACCAGTAGATTTGTATTTAATGGCATTAAAAGAAATGGGCGCCGATATTCGAGTTGAAAACGGATACGTAAAAGCACTCGGACCACTCCATGGTGCCGAAATATTTTTCCCAAAAATTTCTGTCGGCGCAACACACAATACAATTATGGCAGCAGTTCTGACAAAAGGAACAACAATTATTCATAATCCTGCCCTTGAACCTGAAATTATTGATTTAATATCTTTACTACAAAAAATGGGAGCCAACATTCAGGGTATCGGAACAAAAACACTCATTATCAATGGTGTCGAACAATTAAACGGCTGTACCCATGCTATTGTACCCGACCGCATCGAAACAGCAACCTTTGCCGTTGCTGCTGCACTGACACAAGGTAAAATTTTTATGAAGGGGGCTCGTTTAGATTTAATGAGCGCTATTGCTGATACATTAAAAAAAAGCAATATTCATTTTGAACAACAAACAGATGGATTACTTGTTGATGCCCAAAAAGCGACATTAAAAGCAACGCCAATTACAACTTGTGAATACCCCGGATTTCCAACAGATGCACAAGCATTATTAACCAGTTTGTTATCTCTAGCAAAAGGAGAAAGTCTAGTAGAAGAGCGTATTTTTGAAAATCGATTTATGCACATTCCAGAATTAAAACGAATGGGGGCCCGCATCAAAACATTAAATAGTCATACAGTATTAATTCAGGGGGTATCCGAATTATCCGGAGCAACCGTTATGTCTTCTGATTTGCGAGGTGGGGTCGGATTGGTTTTAGCCGCATTAGCTGCCAAAGGAGAATCAATTATTCAACGAATTTATCATATTGATCGGGGATACTATCAATTAGAAACAAAATTACAACAGCTCGGTGCAGATATTCAACGAATTAATTTGCCGGATTAAATATACCATTTTCTTTATTCCAACAATTAGATTATGATACCAACAAATTAATTTAAATAACTCAACACAATTTTTCATTAAAAAAGGTCTTTATTTCAAGGCCTTTTTTAATATAGATATTTTTAGTTTTTCTTCTGCTCGGAAACATCTGAGAAAATTATTTTCTTCAAGGTCGGATGGTAGCAAATTGCTTTCTTTCCGGAACAAATCTGTTGAGCCAATGCCCCAAAAACATCATATCTCCAACCATGCTTAAACGAAACATCTTTTCCCAGCACAAACATTTCTAACTCATCTGTTGTTGTAATAACACTAGCTGCAACATCTTCCTGAACAGAAACAATATGTAAAACCATCTTTAAAACTTCAACTAAACCTTTTTGAGATTTTGTTAATTGTTGCATTTTAAATGAAACAATTGTATTTTTTTTCCAATCCGCCTGCAAAGAATTCATAATAAGAGCTATCAATTCAACAGCCATTGCCGATTTTTCAAATCCTTTGGAAACATTGCGTAAAGATTTTAAATCATCCGGTGTTTTAGGCAACCTAACAGCTAGCTCTTGTAATAAATCATCCTTAATTAGTTGACGACGGGGACGATTACGCAACCGTGCCAACTGTTCCCTATACAAATAAAGCTGTTGATATACATATAACGATTGCCCCTTTAATCCGCTTTGTGGTTTTATTTTTTTTAACAAGAATTCCGGAGTCGGATTATAAACCACTTCATTTGTTAAATCCTTTAATTCCTCTTCAATCCAACTTTCCCGATGCGTTTCCTTAATCTTTTTTTGTAATTGCAGATACACATCCCTAAAATAAGTAACATCACTTAATGCATATTGAATTTGCGAATCGCTTAACGGGCGACATTCCCAATTTGTACACCGCATACTTTTATCTAGCGTAATTTTCAAAAAAGTCTGCACAAGTTGCTGATAACTGACATTCTCACCAAAACCGCAAACCATTGCCCCAATTTGTGTATCAAATACAGGAGTTGGAATTTTACCACTTAACTGATATAAAATTTCAATATCTTGATGTCCGGAATGAAATACTTTTACAACCGTCTTATTCTGTAATAATTCGAATAAGGGATTCAAATCCAAATCCGCCACAAGCGGATCAATACAATAGGCTTCTTCCGGCGAAGCAATCTGTATTAAACAAACATCCGGAAAAAATGTTTTTTCCCGAATAAATTCCGTATCAATTGTCATAAACGGGTGTGTCGCAAAACGCTGACAAGCCATTTCTAATTGTGTAGTAGTTGTTATTATCATTTCAACTATGCATTATACATTTTTTTTCTTGATTTGCAAGTATTTCTTCTTTATATTTAATCTTATGAAATCCATTCAAAACAATTTAAACAAATTATTAACACCAGATATATGTTTTTTGTTTGCCGTATTTGATAATCAACTTCGACTGGTTGGCGGTTGTATTCGGGATTTTTTACAACATAAATCTATTCACGATTATGACTTGGCAACACCACTTTTACCGGAACAAACAATTAAGGTTTTAGAAAAAAACAATATCCGATATTATGCTACCGGAATAAAACATGGTACAATAACCGCTGTTATTAATAAAAAAAATTATGAAATTACCACATTACGTACTGATGTACAAACAGATGGACGACACGCAGATGTTACATTTATTACAAATTACCAACAAGATGCCACTCGCCGTGATTTTACAATAAATGCTTTATATATGGATAATAACGGCAATTTATCTGATTTTTTTAACGGATTGACGGATTTAAAAAACAAGCAGGTTAAGTTTATCGGTATGCCGGAAAAACGCATAGAAGAAGATTTTTTACGCATTTTACGCTATTTTCGTTTTATTGCCTACATGGGAGCAAAAAAACCGGATAAATCAGCACTAACAGCTTGCCACAAATTAAAATCCGGTTTAAAAAAAATATCAATCGAACGTATTCGTGATGAATTTTTAAAAATTTTAACAGCTCCTTTCGCTTCTGAAACACTTTTTTTAATGCAGCAACTGACTGTTTTAGATGAAATCTTACCATCATACAATCTCTGTTTATTCCACAAATTCATTCACATATACCCTCGTGCATCCGCCTTGGAAAGATTAGCTATATTAATAAACGGAACAATAATGCCTGACTGGAAATGGAGCCGTATTCAAAAAAAAGAGCTTCAACTTCTTTTATCAGACATCCAAATACCCCACTCCCAGAAACAAGCTCAATACCTTCTGTGGAAAACAGGACGAAAAAATTTTTTATTTCATTTATATAAAAATCGCATTCTTAAACCATTTTCACTAAAAAAATTCAATCAGTTGTTATACCTCAAAAAACCTGTTTTTCCTGTCAGTGGTGTTGATTTATATCAAAAAGGATTTAACGGAAAAGAAATACAACAAAAATTATGCTTGGCTGAAAAACTATGGGTACAAAAAAACTTCCCTCCAAAAAAAAGTCTTGTCATCAAATATGTTTTAGAATATAATAAAAAATAATCATTTAAAAAAAAGGATAAACACATGAATAAAAACACAAATGAATCCGGTAGAAGCATGGTTGAAATGTTAGGTGTTATTGCAATTATCGGCGTTATCTCTGTCGGAGCAATTACATCTATGTCTTACGTTGATTCTTATTTCAGAACTAGTGCAACATTATTAGAAGTTGAACAGGTTGCACGAGACATTAATGATATGTATTCTTGGGCTGCCGATTACAGCGGATTAAAAACAGAACAATTGTGTGATGAAAATGAAAGTGTTTTTGAAAACTGTGACGGTTCTAACACACCAGTCAACAGATGGGGGGGAGCTATTACAGTAACGGAAAACAGAGATACATTTAAAATTCAATATACAAAAGTTCCACAATCTGTCTGTGAACGTATGTTAGAACAAGCTAATGAAACACTTCGTAGTATTTGTTTAATTGCATCACAATCTTGTGACAGCGAAGATGAAAATACAGTCACATTTACAACTGAAAAAAACTGCTACATTCATGTTGATGATTCTGCAACAGCTCCTTAATTTTCAAATACAAATTTATTTGTAGTCAGTTAATGTCCATTTTTATTTGTCTAAAAAAAAACATCCCACAATCAATTATGTGGGATGTTTTTTTGTAATAAATAACGTCTTATCCTTTAAAAATACGACGGGCAATTTCCATATTTTGCTCTTTAAAAACAGAACGAGACAACAATTCTCGAATCAATGCCGCTTCATATAATTCCAAATTTCCCGTATCCAACATAATATATTTAGCCGTATCCAATAAATATACGTTTGCGAAGAAACCCAATTCCTCCCCACCTTTATCCAAGAAAGAATTAATACCATCAACATACACCCATTCACCTAAAGGTAAGGTTTCCGGCAAATGACCCTGTTCTTCAATAACAACTAATTCTTCCACTATTGAATCCAAACATTCTTTCGGAAAAACATACGGAGAATAAATACCAACATGATTACTGGGATGTTTTGGTTTTTCAATCAATCGTCTATTATGAAGAATTGCATTATTACTAACATCTTCTTTTTCCACACCAGTTAATAAAATCTGTTTTGTATTTTTCAAAAATGCATCTACAATTTTTTTCAAAAAGGGCTGTTCCGGATCAACCGAATCAATTAAATCGTCCGGAAAAATCAGGACACCATGACGATTTGCCGAAACACGATGAGCTAAACCCAAAACATGCGCTGTCCCCCACGGTGTATTTTGAATCACATATTTAATATCCATATCCTTCGGTAAAAATGTTGAACGTAAAACATTGGCAATTTTTCCTTTACCGTTTTTACGTAATTTTTCTTCTACAACCACATCTTCTGCAAGAGCTTGTTGAAAAGATTTTATTGTACTTTCGTCAGAACATACTATTGTCACATGACGCCCACCCATTTTAACAATATCTTTTAACACATAATCAATAAGCCGAACATCCCCAAACGGCAACAATGCTTTATGTGCAACAGCTTTTGAATGCGGGAAATTACGTGTACTTTTTCCACCACACGCAATAATAAATTCTATATTATCATACATAGATTGTCTCCTTATAAAAATGATAAAAAGTCTATGCAATCAATGTAAGCCATTTTTTTATTAAAAGCAACCCGAAAAAACACTTTTTTAGAAAAAAAACATATTATTGAATACCCCCTCTCCCTATGTAAAACATTATCATTCATCTGTTTCTTCTTCCAAAATTTCATCTTCAAACAAAATACAACTTCCGTTGACCGGATTTTCTTCATAACCGTTTTTACATTCGCACTTATTTGTTATCATATTAAATACTTTTAAACTATCCACACAAACACTACACGTTAACCCGTCTTCATCGGTTGTTCTGTCTGCCGGACAAGCCAAACACCGATTTTGTTGACTGCTCGGATAATAGCCCTTATCACATTTAACACATTTTCCGTTTTGTGTAATTTTATTTTTCGGACAAGATTCGCAACCTGTACGGGTTGAGTTTGGCACTTGCCCCGCTGGGCAAGAAACGCACCCTGTTGATGTCGGATAAGTTGAAGCAGAACAACAATATTGTCCGACATTGCCACCGGTAGAACATTGACAATTTTCTGTTATTTTGGTATTCAAGTCACAATAAGCTAATGAGCTTTGATTAACTTTACAACCATGTGTATAACTACACGGATCAGTTTTGTTTGTTGTGTAATTAGGAAAATTTTGTGAACATTTTCCAGCAACAGCTGTTCTCCATCTATACCAAAAATAACCTCCATTTTTTTCATTTGTACAGATATTCGATGTATGACATATTCCTGAATTATCATATACATTAGAGGGTACACAGGATAGACATTTATTTATATATTTATAATAAACTTGTCCACTTGAACATTGAGAAACACATTTTTTCCCAACTAATTTTTCTCCAAAACGGCAAGCACAAATTCCTACATAAGTTGCACGGGATCCCTGATTAACAATATAGTCATCACAGTATCCACACTTAAATCCTATATCTTCTTTAATTAAAACTTGATGTAATAAACAATATTTATTTTCAAAAGGATTAAAAACAAGATATCCATTAGGAGTTGCTTTTCTGAATCCACAGTACCATTTTAATTCATCTATTGTATCACAATCAACATTTCCACCTGAATAATATTGGTTACACACCGCTTTCGTTGTTTGATAACACTGGACACATCCACTTGGTCCCTGATAATAATCTCTTGATTCATCACACACACACGTTTGTACCCCTCCGACCATTTCTGATTCGGTTTTATACCCTGCTCCTGTATCACACAAACAATTCCCTGTCGTGCGATTTCTCAATCCCGTAAATCCCGTATCACTCGGACAAGATATAACACATTCATTCATCCCGTCTCCGTCTTCATCAACATTATCTTTTCCGTCCGGACATTCGCACGTTTCAGGATTTGCTTCTGCCGGCGTATTAATGGGACACTTACAACTCGGTTCAGAATCCCCCTCATCCTGTCGCCATTCTTTCCGTCCCGAACAAACACACCGACCATCTGCCAATGTTAATCCTTTGGTTTTATCACAATCCGTTTCATCACATTGTCGACACACTTGTTCCGTATCATCACAACAAAAACCAGTACCACTGTATTGACAATCCGTATCGGCTATACATTTACAGACACCATATTCCCATATCGGTTTATCTGCCGGACATTGACAACTCTGATTACCTTGATTCCAACTGCGAGGCGGTTCACATCGGGTACAATCTTCTCCATATTCATAGGCGTGTCGACAAACACAACCATATGTTCCATCTTCCTTTTGTCGCCATACTTGTTTATCCGGACATCGTTCAATTGGATTATCATAGCTATCCCCACTTCCGTTAACAGCACTTCCCCCGATGACAATACTGTCAAACGTAAATTGCATACTCATTTCATCCGTTGTACACGCTTCCGGTATCATTCCGATTTGCATAGAGTTGAATATCTCCCGTCTATTTTGGAGCTTTTCACAAATCGAATCGGATACTTTAAACAAATCGACAATGTATTTGCCGTCACGGTGTGTGACCATCGGAGTCGTATCAGCCGGTTTATATTTGGACAACATATTTTCCACAAAACGGCGTACTTCTTTTACGTGCGAAGAACGGTTATTTTGCGTTGCCAATAATTTAGCTTTACCAATAACATCTTGAATCTGTCCCGCTTGGTACGATGAATACGCATATTGATAGCCTGCTATACCACCGATTGATAAAAGCCCAATAAGTGCCAATACACCTAGGATTTCTACCATACTCCGACCACGTTCATTTCGTTTGATTTGCATAATCTTCTCCTCACATAATGCAATTGAATTTATAAAGCAAGTGTAATAAAAGGGACCTTTTTTTCCCGCTTCGAATCGGAAAAATCGGATTTGTAAGAAAATAAAAGATTGTTCTTTTAGTTGAATTATTTAATTAAAATTAAAAAAAATCTCAAAAAGTGTAAAAAATTGTTGCAATGATACGTCCCTTTTTTTTGCGAATAGGTGTTTAGTTGTTATAATATTACGGAGTTTGAGTAGAACTACTCCTGTAACCCCGTGTCGGGCACGGGGTAACGATAAATATGAAAACTTCAAGGATATATTTGTTCAGTTATTTCAAAACACATTTATATCCGATAATTGTTGTTCCGTCTGTACTATATATAGGTTGTTCTTCTCGTAAGCCGTCACATTCATTACACAACCGACGAGATTCAGTGTCAGTTCCAATTTCCCGTGTACCTCCTTCGGAACAAAACAAGCAATTTCCGTTAATATCCTGCCATTGGGTACCGGAACATTCTTCCACACAAAGACCACTCCATGAGGTGTTCGGTGTTCCGATTTCCAGTTGACGTCTATCACTACATGATGAACACAAATTTTCTCTGCTGGGGTCAATCGGTTTATTTACATTACTACAAGCCAAACAGGATGATCCGGATAAAAAGAATCCACTATCACATAAACCTTTTGAACAGGATCCATTTTCATATCGTCTGTTTTTGCAACTTGCACATTGTTCCGGTGTTGTCGTATATGATGTACTGGAATCACAACTTCGGCAATAACCATCATTGGATCTATAATATAAACCATCTTTTTCACCATTAATATAGGGCTCTGCTGCCTGTTGCAGGACACTTGTTAACTTTGCATTTGTATAATTTTCATTTCCTATGCTATTACATATACCACTAATTGGTTTATCTCCGTCAATATCAACTAAACGACAATATGTACCCCAATAACTATTGTCCTTTACAATCATTCTGTTTCCACAAGCATTGCACAATGCAATCCCGTCCACAACCGCATTTGAACCATATTGCCCATCTCCATCTCCACTATTAGCACGAGAACATTTTACGCAATTACCTTCCCTGTCTTTATAATATTTTTCTGTTTCGGTATCTGGACATTGTTTAATTGAACAATGCTTACCATGCGCATAATATACTGCTCTGTTTGAACATTTTGCACAATCCTCTGCTACTTTTTCTGTATCCTTTTCATCCAATCTAATCCCTCCTGTTGATGTACTGCTTCCACATGAAACACATCCACCGGCCCAAAAACTCTCATAAATATAATTTTCTTTACAAATTGGAACACAATATGTTTTTTGTGCATAACTATTAAACCGAACTTCACGAGTTTCAATTGTTCCTGTCTCAACATACTTCGTTGAATCAACGGTTTCTTTTCTACAATTTTTTGAACATCCTGATAATTCATCCGATTCAACAACAATACTATTATTGGGTGAACAATCATAACAAGTGCCATTTGCTCCTAAAAATTGTCCCACATCACAAGCACTCGTTCCGGTAGGCACACAATATCCTTGTGAATTTACTCTCCTACCACAATTTTCACACAGTGTTTTTAAAGCTACTGCCGTTCCTACTAAGGAAGCACTCGTTATAGTGCTACAACTAAAACATTTTCCATCCACATTTTGCCATTGTCTTGTGCATCTTTCATCCTTTGGATTCGCTTTACAAATTTCAATTTGTTCTTCGGCATTTTTCGGTTGTTCACAAACAGGATAACAATATCTTTCAATCGTATATCGGGGGGCAGAATCCGGACAACTATTACAGGTATCTTCTGCATATTTTTTAAAATCGGAATGAGTTGATGAGTTATTAACCCACCAAACCTGAACACGAGCATTTCTGTTTTCAGAACATTTTGAACACGTATACGGTGTTCCCTCTTTAATAAACTCATCAGCCGTACATGTTAATTTTCTTTGACACCAAACGCCGCCTAAATAAGAACTATACCACGCATGGTCATCTGAACAAGCCAAGCATTGGGCTTTTGCTATATTATCATTGGGAATACTATATCGATTTGTATCACTGCATGGAATACAGCCTTTATTCAATGATTGATAGGAATACCCCTTTGTACACATAAAAGAACAGTAAGCCCGTTCGTCATCATCAACCAATGTTCCGTATTGCCGTTCGTCTCCCGAATCGGCACATTGTTGACACATTGTATAACCATCAACGGTGTCTTCGGTGTTTGGAAACGGTTCTCCATTTTTTAATACAATAAAATTACTACCGTTATCACAAGCAACACAAGCACCGTTTTGCGTTCTGAATGTGCCGGCCGGACATACTTTTTGTAACGCTGAACACGTGTAGGTTGTTTCATCACAAATATAACCTTTTCCTTTAAATTTACAATCACTGTTTTTTACACATTCTACACATTCACATGTTTCTTCCAAGCGAACCGGTTTACTCCATTCCGGACATTGGTCGTCACACGTCATCGTATCGCCATTGCAAACTTTTTCCGCACATTTGGAATTACAATCACTATCTTCAACACAATGTTGTGTGTTAGGGTCCTGTGAATCTAAAAATGAGGTAAATACAATTTCATTTATTGTTTCATCATTCCCACACAACGATGCATCCCCTAAATATTTTGCTCCATTAATTTGTGCAAACTGAAAACCTTCAATAATTTGATGTAAATTCATCGTCATCACATTTTTACAAACGCGTGAAGAAACATTTTGAACACCAATTTTAAAGGCCACATCTGGAAACGGAGATATAGTAATCGGATAACCTGTTTGTGTGGTATTATTCCATTCGGAAAAGGCTGTTGCATCGCCCAATGCTGGTAAAGGTTTATCTTGAAAACGATGCCAAACATCCGTTGCTCTCATATTGACTTCATACACAATATCGTTAGCTCGATATTTATCCATCGCATACCGATATCCGGCAACCGCCCCAACACTTAATACCCCAATAATAGCAAGAACGCCCAGTATTTCTATCATACTACGACCACATTCATTCAGTTTGATTCGCATAATCTTCTCCTTTTATAAAATCATACTAATAATATGAGTGTAATAAAAGGGACCTTTTTTTCCCGCTTCAAATCGCAAAAATCGGATTTTTAAAAAATTGAAAAATTGTTGTTTTAAATGAATAATTTAATTAAAAATAAAAAAAATGCAAAAAAGTGAAAAAAAGTGTTGCAATGATACGTCCCTTTTATTGCAGACAAGATAAAAAAACAGAATAAATGTATCTCTTATAATTTATATTATCTTAAAAATAAAAATTAAATTAAAACACATAAATTACCGGATATTTTTCGTCCTAAACATTTGGCACATTTAGTTGCATCTCCACCGACATCAACAGCGACTGACGTATTGCAAGGATGACAATTTCCAGAACTATCTTCCAATCTATTTTCATCAGAACAATGCATGCGAACACAATTCCCCCCATCCGCCTGACGATTGGGACAAATTGTACTGCATTCTGTGGCATTCGGATACATTGGGATGACATCCGGCACATCACAAGAATAACAGGTTCCATGATAATTCGGTAATAATTTATCTGCTGTATATGTATTTGGCATACCACATTTAAGCATACATGTATTCCATATCCATCCATAAATTCTATCGGAACATTTTTGACATTCTGCTTCAGAATAGGCCGTTGTCCGATAATTTCCAGCATCAGTACAACTTAAACAAACCCCATTTTCTGTTAAAAATTCTCCATCTTTGCAGGTTAAAACACAGTAATTTCCCTCATTTTTTCGATTATCACACTTTGTTTCACAAGCATCCTGTGCAGGAATACTGACAGTACTGTCACAAGCAACACATTCTCCGTTAGCAGAAATTAAAGGAGCTGTTGCATCACATTCATTATACACACAATTTTGTCCGGCAACAATTCTGTTCGGACATAAGGTCGTGCATTTCTCAATATCTCCGCCCAACCAAACAGCTCCAGCCTCGTAACATCCGAAACAAGCTCCATACCTATTTTCATATAATGGTTTATCTTCCATAATACTCCCTTTTAATCCACAGGTGAAGGAACAATAATCATAGGCAAATCCATGTGTGCGATTAGAACACTTTTGACATTCTTCTTCCGTTGTCGGATATTTTGTTTCCGAAGAACAGTCAATACATTGTCCGGTTTGGGTTCTAAAATTGTTTGCAGGACAATCTTTAACAATACAATAATTTCCCTCGTTTTTACGATTATCACACTTTGTTTCACAAGCATCCTGAGCGGGAACACTGACAGTACTGTCACAAGCAACACATTCTCCGTTAGCAGAAATTAACGGAGCTGTTGCATCACATTCATTATACACACAATTTGGTCCGGCAACAATTCTGTTCGGACATAAAGTTGCGCATTTATCAATATCTTCGCCCATCCAAACAGCTCCAGTCTCATAACATCCGAAACAAGCTCCATACCTATTTTCATATAATGGTTTATCTTCCATAATACTACCTTTTAATCCACAAGTTAAGGAACAATAATCATAGGCGAATCCATGTGTGCGATTAGAACACTTTTGGCATTCCGTTTGAGATGTAGGATATCTGTTGCTATCCTCACAAGAGACACATTGCCCTCCAGTGGTAATCATCGGCTTGTTTTTAGGGCAACAAACACCCTCATATGTACAACATTCACCTGTTTCAGATACATAAGCACAACACATACCATTTACAATATTTTTTTTATCACAACACATTAACTCTTGAATCGCTTCAAAATTTTTACTACATGTTTCATTTGTTCCACAAGTTGATATACATAATCCATTTTGACAATATCCACATTTACAGTCATAATCATTATAGCATCGAAGAATTTCTTTTTGCTCGTTTTCAGGTAAATGGTTTTTAGCAGATAAATCTTTATAAAATTCATAAATCAAGCCAACTTTTTCTGCTGTATTACAAATAGAAACATTTGCATCAAATTCTTCAATACCAATAAAAATAGAATATGGAGATTGCCATTGACTTTGTAATAATAATCTACAAATCTCACTTGGCACATCGGAAAGGAAAATTTCAAAATAATCAACATACAACGGATTCATTTGTGCCATAATCGTATAACCCATGCGGGTGGTGTTACCTAATTCCATTTCAATTTTACCGACATGATTGGTTTCAATTAATTTATCCATTTGATAGGCAATATCATTTGCCCGAATAACCAATTCATTAACGGTTTCATTGGCAATATATTTGTTCATAGCAAATTTATATCCCAGTGTACCGCTAACCGATAAGACTCCGATAACTGCCAAAACCCCCAGCATTTCTACCATACTTCGTCCGATTTCACTAAATTTGCTTCGCATATCCTTCTCTCCATATAATAAAATTACCCATATTAAAGAGAGTGTAATAAAAGGGACGTATAATTGCAACACTTTTTTTCACTTTTTTATATTTTTTTTCATTTTAATTAAATTATTCAACTAAAACAACAATCTTTCGTTTTCTTAAAAATCCGATTTTGCTGATTCGAAGCGGGAAAAAAAGGTCCCTTTTTTTACAGACAAGGATAAATAGAAACATAAATTTATCCCTTATATCATTTTAACAACTACACTTTATCCAAAAAAAAGAGCTCTTAAAAAGAGCTCTTTTTTGATGTGTAAATAAGTGATTAATACATACCACCCATTCCGCCCATGGCCCCCATATCCGGAGCACCACC
>JAFZGR010000210.1 GCA_017555325.1 Alphaproteobacteria bacterium
AAAAGGCTAACGGAATTTCTTTCGGAGCACCCGGGATAGGATAATCAACAATTGAAACTTTATCATTTAGAGAAAGCATATCTGCCTCCAAAAGAACTCTCATCACTTCTGGATTACCACGCAAAATAGCCAATTGCAAAACATTACCGCCACAGCGTGGTTTAATATTCAAATTAACCTGATTATTAATTAATTCAGAAATTTCAGAAGCATCTCGTGCATTACGAATTAATTGTTGTAATGGAGAATAAGAACATTCCTTTCCTTTTGCAGCCAAGGCAGTACCTACAAATAAAGTTAAACCACATAAAGATGCCAATAAAATTTTACGCATATTTTCTCCTTTTATTTTTTCTTTTTCTTATAGGGATTATGGAATATAAAAATCTTCTTGTCAATAGGAATATTAAATTGTGTTTCATAAAGTGAAACCGTTGATTTTATTCCCTCTATATCAACAATATCCCACTGTTTCAGTTGTAATGTTTCCTTATCAATAATAAGTGTTAAACTACCTAATTCCCGAGCATCCTTTTTAATGGCTGTCACATAATATTCATCCAAAACAGTTCGAACATCCGTCACTAAAAACTCCGGATCACTAAACTTAAGCTGTCCTTTTAAAATAAGACTGACCGGTGTTTGTTTTAAATGAAAATAACTAACCTCTTTTAAATCCTTATCGTGGTAAATCAAATAACCATTATGGGCATAAAATTCCAATGGAGAACCTTTTTCATAAACAAGTCTCATTTCTCCTGGACGGGAAAGATATAGTTCCCCAGTTTGCAAATCATCTTGCATTTTAGAATTAAATTGTGCAAATTTTGCTTTTAATGTTCTGATTTTATTGTAAGCCTGCTCAACTTTTTGTAAAACAGCACGGTTTTGTGGTGTATCAATTCGCTTATCTATATCAGCCAATGCTGTACCTGATAAAGAACATCCCACAATTAAACCGATAAAAATTCTCATTATCCAATTCATTTTGTCTCCTTAATTTTATGCATTATCCGTCGGCACGATAATTTCACGTTTTCCTGCCACATTCGGTTTTGATATAATTCCTTCCATTTCCATGCGATCAATTAAGTCTGCCGCCTTATTGTATCCGATTCGCAACTGGCGCTGAACATAACTGGTAGTTGGTTTTTTATCTCTCAGCACTATAGCAACTGCTTTATCATATAGATCGCCAGATTCTACATCGCCACTCCCTGTACCAGATATTACAGACGAAGTTGAACCATCAACATCCATCGTTACAGCTTCCACATATTCCGGCTCAGCCTGCAGTTCCCAATGGTGAACAACCCGTTCAACATCATTATCACTGACAAACGGTCCATGTACCCGTTGCGGAGCAGAACCGGCCGGCATAAACAACATGTCCCCTTTACCCAATAATCGTTCAGCTCCTTGCTCATCCAAAATTGTCCGCGAATCAATTTTACTACGCACTTGGAAGGACATTCGTGAAGGGAAATTTGACTTAATTGTACCGGTAATAACATCAACAGATGGACGTTGTGTTGCCAAAATTAAATGAATACCCACTGCCCGAGCCATTTGTGCCAATCTTTGAATAAGCGGATCAACTTCTTTCCCACAACGCCCCATTAGATCTGCCATTTCATCCACAATAATAACAATATACGGAATTGGGGTCAAATCAAATTGTTGTTCTTCAAATATAGGACGCCCTGTTTCCGGATCAAAGCCTGTTTGAACCCGACGGGTTAATATTCGTCCTTCTTTTGATGCCTGCAATAATTTTTGATTATATCCATCAATATTCCGAACACCCAATTGACTCATGGAGCGATAACGGTCCTCCATTTCCCGAACAGCCCACTTTAAAGCAATAACTGCCTTCTCCGGCTCGACGACAACCGGAGTCAATAAGTGCGGAATACGATTATACACAGAAAGTTCAACCATTTTTGGATCAACCATTATCATGCGACATTCTGCCGGTGTAAAACGATACAACAAAGACAAAACCATCGTATTAATGGCCACAGATTTACCGGAACCAGTCGTTCCCGCAACCAATAAATGAGGCATTTTAGCCAAATCTGCAAAAATCGGAGTTCCACCAATATCTTTTCCCAAAATCAACGGTAACGCTCCGCTATTGGCCTGAAATTTAATATTTTCAACCATTTCACGAATATAAACGGTTTCTCTTTTGGCATTCGGCATTTCAATACCGATAGAACTTGTTCCCGGAATAACCGCCAACCGAACAGAAACGGCCTTCATTTTCATTGCGATATCATCCGCCAAAGAAATAACCCGAGCAGCTTTAATACCATCTGCCGGCTCAAATTCATACAATGTTACAACAGGACCGGGATGTGCCCCAATAATCTTTCCTTTTACACCAAATTGTGTTAAAACAGCTTCCAAATTACGTGAAACCGTATCCATAGCTTCTTTTGACAAAACAGGGGCCTGACCAGCAATCACAGTATCTAACAAAGCCGATGACGGCAATTCCAACGAATCCACCCGTTCACTTCCCGTTGTCAATAATTGTGCTCCTCCAGATTTATTTTTAGACGATTGTTTTAAACCCTTTACTTTTTCTCTGACTTTTAACTCCTCTTGTGGCTTTACATCGGACATTTCATCAAAATCAAAAGACGGTTCTATTCGTTGAACAGAAGATGTTTGTTTCTTTTTTTTCGATAATCTTAACAATGATTTTTTCTCATTTACAGTTTCATCATGAATTATTTCTTCATTAAACAAATTTTCCGTTTCTTGATTTTCATCTGCTGTTTCCTTTTGTTTGCGTTTAAAAAGTTTTATAACAAACTCACGGAAACAATTCAATTTACCAATACCAACATTCGATTTATGAACATGAGAAACGGTTGTTGTAATTGTTTTACCACCCCACCGACAAATTAAAAACACAGGAACTTTTAAACCAAAAACAAAAGAAATAATAACAATACTCCAACCAACATAATACTGCCAACTTTCAGAGAGACGAATCCATTGTTCTAAATAAAAACCTAAAAAACCACCTTTACCTGCATTTGTCAAACTGGCATCAACAGGAATAACCGATCCACCCAATAGAAGAGCCGAGCCGATTAACGCAATTAAAAACATTGTCAATCTGAAACCAATCCACCGAACACTCTTAAATAAAAAAAGAGCAAAAACACAACAAGCTAATGGAATAAATAACGCCAATCGACCGAATATCTGTAACAACCAATCCGCCACAACAGCACCGAATACTCCCAATACATTTTTTATCGGCAATGAACTAACAACATTCCAAGACGAATCGCCGGCATGATATGAAAAACAAGCCACAAATAAAAATAAACCCGTTAAAAGCAATGCACTTGCAATAAATATTCTTATTAAATTTTTCATTTTATCCTCGCTTAAAACAGCATATACAAAAACAGATTAAAAAACAAGTTTTTTTATTTAAAAACAAATCATCTTGATTTACATAAAGTGAATCAACCCGTTAAAATAATTTGACGAAAAAAAATAAAGATTTTAAAATGCGTAAAAAAAATGTTGAAAGGATGGAATGATTATGATATGATAGACTTCGTATTAATTAACCATGTCTGAAAAGGAGACCTTTTTATGAAAAAAATTTTAGCATTAACAATTGCGTGTTCTGTATTATCCGGTTGTTCATATTTGGGTGAACCGGAGGCTTATACAGTTGTTGAAGAAGAAACAGCTCCGATTGCAACACCAATAGAAATGCCAATGCTCATGAATATAGGCAGATACATTATTTTATTTTGCTCTTCATTATTATTCTTTTTATCGTTGCTCATATTTTTAATTCCTCATAAAGTAATTTCAATGTTAATAGCAAGCT
>JAFZGR010000211.1 GCA_017555325.1 Alphaproteobacteria bacterium
TAATCCGACTCCTGCCGAAGAAACATTATATTATGCCGTTTCAAAATACATTCAAGAAGTCTCACAAATTGCCATTACAACTCGATTTAGAACATTGATTGTTTTAATGATACGCAAATTAATGAGTTCCTCTACATCAGCAGTTAAAGGTACTCTTGAAGGCTTAATGAACAGATTAAATCGGATAGAACAAGTTCAGTCAGATATAGAAGATTTAAGCGATATTATCAAAGATGAAGATATTTTAAGAGAATATGCCGAAACAACCGAATATCCGATAAAACAACAACTTTATTTTAAACAAAAACCTTTGTTGCAAAACATTGAATGGGAAAAGAAATGCTTACAACAACTGATAGATTTAGCATCTGAAATCAAAGTTGATGGAAAGACTGAAAAATTGATTGAAGCCCTTCATCAAGGGTTTGATAAGATACAAGCCAAAGGAGGGCAAAGAAAGGCTATTATCTTTACAGAAAGCAACAGAACATTGAATTATTTGTTTAATTACCTATCAAATAACGGTTTTAAAGATAAAATCGTAACATTTAATGGTCAAAACAATTCTCCACTATGCAATCAAATATACAGTGATTTTGTAGAAAATCATTCATCAGATTTAACAGGTTCTCGAACAAATGACATGAAAAAAGCACTTGTAAATGCTTTTAAAGAAAATGCCGAGATTATGATTGCAACAGAGGCTGCTGCTGAGGGTTTAAACTTGCAGTTCTGTTCTCTTTTGGTCAATTATGACTTGCCTTGGAATCCTCAAAGAGTGGAACAACGAATTGGGCGTGTTCATCGGTACGGTCAAAAGTCTGATGTTGTTATCATTAACTTTATTAACAAGAAAAATGTTGCTGATGTAAGACTTTATGACATTTTGCAACACAAATTTAAGTTGTTTGATGGTGTATTCGGAGCAAGTGATGAGATTTTGGGAACACTCTCAGATGGCGTTGATTTTGAAAAAGCCGTTGCCTCCATCTTTGAACTTTGCCGAACAACAGAAGAAATCAATCGTGCTTTTGATGAATTACAAGAAAGACTAGGTGTTAAAAGAGAAGAAAAATTAGAAGAAGCCAAACAACTTGTTTTGGAAAATTTAACGCCTACAACACAAGAAAAACTTCATCTTCGCCAACAACAAGTTGAAGATTATTTAGAAAGACGGAAACAAATCTTTTGGGATTTAACAGTTATTATGTTAAAGAAAAACCATCCGGATATGTTTATCAATGAACGGCGTAAAAAATTCGGTCCGTTTGAAGACCAAGTATTTGACAGATACGATGAAGACAAAAAATACGGACACAATTTTAATTTTAAATTGGATTTTAATAAACGAGAATTTGAAATTCCTAAATATATGATGTTACCAAGTGACAGAAAAGCCTTAAAACGTGCTCCGACTTCATATAATCCAGACTCAGGATATGGGAAAAGAATATTAGATGAAGCCATTCGAACAAAAAGCCCATCCATTCATTTAATCTTAAATCCAACAGATAAATTAACCCCCGGATTAAAAGGACGATTAAAATTATCTCTTTATAAAATGACGGCACCGGAAGATATGAAACACATGATATATACTGTTATCGGTGAGACAGGGGGCATATTAAAATTAAGTGCAGCAGATATTTTTGATA
>JAFZGR010000212.1 GCA_017555325.1 Alphaproteobacteria bacterium
ACCCCTATAACGGCTAAAACGCCTAGCATTTCAACCATACTGCGACCTGTTTCTTGCGCTTTCTTTTTAAACATGCCAACATCCCCCGTAAAAATACTACTACTTTATAGTATATTAAAAGGTACCTTTTTTTCCCTATTCGAATCGGTAAAATCCGATTTTTTATAAAATGAAAGATTATCTTTTTAGATGAATATCTTAATCAAAATTTAAAAAATTATCAAAATGTGTAAAAAATTGTTGCGTTTTAACGTACCTTTTTTAGAGCGATAAGATTAAATGAACATAATCATACCCGTCACAATATGACATTGTGTCGTTCAAATAGAAACAGAAATAACAAAAACTTTATCTTACTTGTTTTTCAACTGATTTAACACTTCGACCGCATCATAATCCGTATCTAATGTCTGAATATTTTGGGTCAATTCTCGATAACGCACAAAATCATTATCACTTATCACAACATCCCTTTCAACCACAGAAAAACATCGATTTAATCGTTCCAATGCCTTTTCTGTCAATGGTTTTGCAGATTGGCAAACTTCAAACAAGCCTATCGTTTCTCCCATACAGTAACAAACAGCATCACATCCTGCCTCTAATGATAATTGAGTTCTTTCTTTTAATGAGCCTTTTAATGCATGCATATCAATGGCATCGCTTATTAAAAAACCGTCAAATCCGATTTTTTGACGTATCAAAATGTCAATTCCTCGTTTGGATTGTGTTATCGGATATTGCGAATCAATACCAGATACAACAATATGTGCCGTCATCCCCATCGGACAAGCAGAGGCATTTTTCTGAAACGGATAAAAATCCTTTTCCAATTCTAAAACAGATTCGTTCAATATCGGTAAATGCAGATGCGGATCAACAACAACACGACCATGTCCGGGAAGATGCTTCATACACGGAATAATGCCGGCCTTTTTATAACTATCAATTAAAACATGTCCCAAATCTGCAACAACTTTTTCATTTTCCGAAAAACATCTGCTTTTCAAAACCGGTGCCGTTTGTTCATAACATACATCCAAACACGGGGCATAATTTAAATTAATGCCACACGGTTTTAAAACAGACGCAATCAATTTTGCATGTAAAGAACTTAACTCTTGTTGTTCTTGTCCGAATAATGCTCCGATACTATATTGAGAAACAAAATCAGGAGCTAATGGTGGCACAAACCGACAAACACGTCCGCCTTCCTGATCAATCCCAATCAATACATTTTCACGCCCGATAACTTCTCGAATGGATTGTGTTAATGTTGCGACTTGCGATAATGTTTCTATGTTTCGCTTAAACAATGTAATCCCTAACGGATTATAGGCTTCCAAAATACGTTTTTCCGAATCTGTCAATACAGGTCCCGAAATAGAAAGTATTGCCGCTAAAACCGGTTTCATCATTATCCTCTATCGTTTTTGCAGAACACACAAATAAAATCCGTCCGTTTGCGTTAAATACGGCGAATACCGCTTTTCTTTTGTTATTAAAAAACGCGGATGTGTTTTTAAAAAATTCTCAATTTGTTGCTCATTTTCATCTCTTGTTAATGAACAGGTAATATATGCCAAATAATGCCCGTTTTTAACGTATTCCTGAGCCTTGTTCAATATTTCCGCTTGTGTTTTGACAATACTTTGAATTTGATTTTCGGTTATTTTCCAGCGCATATCCGGTGTTCTGCGCCATGTTCCCGTTCCCGTACATGGCGCATCTACCACAACAAAATCAAACTTTTTATGCGTTTCCGGTAATCGCGTGACCGTTTTAATAATACTTACCTTTGCCCGAAATGCCCGTTTTCCCAATTCACTCAATCGCTTGTATGATGAATCATACGCCTGAATAAATCCTTTATTTTGCATCAGTTGGGCAAAAATTAATGATTTTCCGCCTGTTCCGGCACAAAAATCAAATACATCATCATGTGGTTTAACCCCAATTTCCATAGATAACAACTGGGCACCAGAATCCTGAACTTCAATCAAACCTTTTTTATAACTTTTCGTTTCAGACAGATTAACATATCTTTCCAAAACAATACCCAATGAAGATTGCTCACATAAATGAACAGGCAATCCTTCTTCTTGCAACGTTTGTAAAATTTTATTTCGATTACCGTTTGCTCGTAAAATAATCGGCGCCTCTCCCAACATCGCCGACAATTCATTTTTCGCATCCGGCACATGTGGAATAAACCATTCTGGCACTTCCCACTTCACCCAATTCGGAGCATCAGACAAATCCGGCAAAGGTTGTAACGATAAATCTATCTTTTCAAACCAAGAAGCCGTCGGATAAGCATAATTCAAACGTGCTTTTTGCCGAATAACCCGCCAAATCATCTCTAACAACAATTTTCTGTCTTCTGCCTCAATATAGCGATGCGATTTTGTATAGGCATTAATAATTTCATTGGCCGTTTCAGCTTTCATATCTATTGTATCCAATAAATCTGCTGCTGTTTTTTGTATTTCTTCTTTCAACATAACTTTATCCTTTTTATTTTATTTTTAACACAAATAAACAAAAAGGTCAACGAACATATTTTTCAATAACAACAAAAAGGGACAGAATTCTGTCCCTTTCCGTGAGATACAATTTTAGAGAATTTATTTTTCAGCGGAAGGAAGATTTACCTCATTCGTATTCAGAAAATCATGCTGAATTTCTTCGCCAATCGGTACAAATAAAAATATAATACCCAAACATAACAGCAAAACCAACATTATCCAAAAACGACTGACCATATGTTATTCCTCCCGCTCTGCAAATGAGGTTTAAAACCATACTTGTCAAATATTTTTTTGTTTTTCTAAACCTTAGGCGTATTATTTTTATATATTAATAGTCAAATAAATACTTTCGCCTCAAAACTAAAAAAATATAATATGCTATAAGTCTTAAAATAAACGTAAAAAAAACCACCCAAGAGGGTGGATTAAAAAAAATGGTGCCGATTGTCTGACTCGAACAGACGACCTGATGATTACAAATCAACTGCTCTACCAACTGAGCTAAATCGGCAACGTATGAATATATATACAGGATAAAAAAATAAATTGCAAGTACTTTTTTTCATTTTTTGTGTTTTTTTTGATATCTATTTAATATTATTAATTTTATCAATTGGTTATTTTTTAAAAAACACATACGCATTCTATCATTGACAAAAAAAACATTATTCATTATTTTATTTTTAAAAACAATGGAGGAAACATGTGGATTCTTTTTGCTTTTGGTGCCGCAATCTTTGCTGCCTTAACAACCATTCTTGCTAAAATAGGAATAGAAGGCATTAATTCAAACTTGGCAACCGCTATACGTACAGTTGTTATTTTAATTTTAGCATGGGCAATTGTTTTTATCAATGGTCAATCACATCAAATCAATCATATTTCCAACAAAAACTGGATTTTTTTAATTGCTTCGGGTATTGCTACCGGTTTATCTTGGTTATGTTATTTTAAAGCCTTACAACTCGGAGAAGCAAGCAAAGTCGCCCCGATTGATAAATTCAGTATTGTCTTAACAATTATTTTTGCAACACTTTTCTTAAACGAAGTCCTTACGTGGAAAATCGTTATCGGTTGTACACTGATAACAGCAGGTACAATTTTTATGCTTTTATAAAACTAATCTTTTTCCAAGATTTTATCACAACGGGGAATAGCACATTTTTGATCTATTTTTCCAAACAACGGAACTCGATATTTATGGACAATCACAAAGTAGCCGATAATGACAATACAGGCCCCGCCTATCCAAGCAATTGGTCCAGCATAACAAATACCGATATATCCATAAAAAGAAGCCAGATAAAAAGCCGCAAATCCCCGCATACCCAATTCTACCAAACCGGATAACAACGGCAATAATGGATATCCCATTCCTTGTAAAGCTTGGCGAAAAACAAAAATCAAACCCAAAAAGAAATAGAACAATGATGTCACTTGCACATATTGGGTAGCTTTGTTTAATACTTCCTGATTAGGATTACTCAAAAAGAAAGCAGCAAATTCACTCCCCCATTCATAAGCACAAATAGTCATTACTAATCCGATACCGCTGACAAACACAAAACATTGCAAAACACCCTGTCGAATTCGTCGAATTAAACAAGCGCCAAAATTTTGTGCCGTATAAGTTGCCAAACCGATACCCAATGAAAACAAGGGAACCGTTGCAATATGTTCAATCCGCCCGGCTGCTGAAAAAGCCGCTATCGTATCCGTTCCGAACTTATTACAAATACTTTGAACAATAATAACCCCCAACCCAATAACGGAAAATTGCAATGACATCGGAATGGCGACCTTTAAGTGCTCCAACAAAAAACGTCCGGAAACAGACCAATCACTTTTTCGCAACCGCAAAATCGGAAATTTCCAAAACAACCAAACACAACACAAAATAACCGAAATTCCCTGTGCTAATCCTGTTCCGAAAGCAACGCCAACAACATCCATTTTGTAATAACCGATAAAAGTGACATTAATAATAATATTTAAAACTGAAGCAAAAATTAAAAAATACAAAGGTGTTTTACTATCACCCAAGGCACGCATCACACCGGCTAAATAATTATAAAAAAGCATTGCCAGTGCAGCATATGTAATCACCTTTAAAAAACGTCCGCTATCCACATATATATCTGCAGGAACATTCATTTTTTGCAAAATTAAATCCAAATTAAACTGGATACAAAACACCACCACAAAACAGCACAAAACCGTCAACATTAATCCACCGCTGAATGATTTACGAACACCACGAATATCATTTGCTCCAAAACGTTGCGCTGTGATGATACATAATCCGTTTGTAAAACCGGTTGCAATAAACAATGCTATCATAAAAACAGGAGTCATGGCTCCAGCAACGGCCAAAGCACTCAACCCTAAAAAATGCCCCAAAATATATAAATCCGACAAAATATACAACTGTTGAAAAAAATTACCCAACATAACCGGAATAGAAAACAACAGGATTAATTTTATCGGATTACCCTGTGTCATTGACTGTATCATCAGGAAT
>JAFZGR010000213.1 GCA_017555325.1 Alphaproteobacteria bacterium
CTCCTTTTTCCCATGAGGACTTTGTCCAATTTAATGCACAATATTCTCTACTGGATTTGCATCCAGATCTCTTATAAATTAAATTTGTTCCCTCACTATACGTTATGATAGGATTGGTATCATGCATTGTTAATATTTGACATTTACCATATAAAACACCGGTTGCTTCTTGTGGAGCTTTGGGTTCAGTTTCTCCTTTTTCCCATGACGACTTCGTCCAGTTTAAGGCACAATAATGCTTCGGATTTGTGCATTTGACAGAACTGCGCACAACACCTGTAGCACTGACCATATAGCTACAATCTGTTTCAGATTTCTCTATCACTTCCGATATCCCGACATAATAACTACAATCCGTTTTATACCCCATATCCGTATCCGCATCAAAAAACGTATAGATACATGCCCCATCCGACGGAACACATTCCCCTGCTTTCGTTTCACTGCAAAATTCATCATACCGACAACACCATCCGATTTCTTCTGCCTCTATCTTGCACGATGTTATCTTTTCATCGCCTCTATCGGCACACAAATCGATACAGCCGTTTTCATCATCGTTCAGCCGTTCATCAAACCCGCAACGCTGACAGATTTCTTCTTCCTCATCACAATATATCCCTTCTTGGTTCGGACACGCAGTATTGTTGACACAGGGTATCAGCTGTTCTTCACCGTTAAAGGAAACAACAACTTCCTGCGTATCTGCCAAACAGTCCATCGGCAGATTATCCATTGTATAAAGTGTCAGTTCACCGGCATCTTGTGCCAATCGGTTTAAATGAATACAGATGTTCTTTTCAACTGCTTCTATCAACACAAAATCATTTTGAACTTTATCCCGTCGAACATAATATGTATAGGGGCTCGGTAATTCTTCTCTAAATTCTTCCCATTCATACGGAACACCGCTCGTTTGTGACACAAGGTTGATTTGTATAAGTTTGATATCTTTATATACCTGATTCGCCTGATATTTATTAAATGCATAGCGATATCCCCCAACAGCGGCTATCGTTAATACCCCGATAACAGCTAAGACACCCAGCATTTCTACCATGCTTCGCCCGTGTTCTTTCTGCTTAATTTGCATATTCCCCTCTCTCATAGTAACGTTGCTTTATGAGAGAGTATAAAAAAAGGGACCTTTTTTTCCCGCTTCGAATCGCAAAAATCCGATTTTTGAGAAAATGAAAGATTATTCTTTTACTTGAATTATTTATCTAGAATCAAAAAAAATCTCAAAATGTGAAAAAAAGTGTTGCAATGATATGTCCCTTTTATTGCGGACAGCATACATTTCACTATGCACAACTCAACTTTATAATTTAATTTTTTACTCTATAATATTTGTGTTTTCCGTTTCTTCTTCCGTATTTTCCGAGACATCTTCTTCAAACAAAATACAACTTCCATTGACAGGATTTTCTTCATAACCATTTTTACATTCACAACTGTTTGTTATCATATTAAATACTTTTAAACTATCCACACAAACGCTACACGTTAAACCATCTTCATCCGTTGTTCTGTCTGCCGGACAAGCCAAACACCGGTTTTGTTGACTGCTCGGATAATATCCTTTTTGGCATTTTACACACTTTCCGTTTTGTGTAATTTTATTTGGCTCACACATTGTACATCCTGTACGGGTAGAGTTTGGCACTTGACCCGCAGGACAAGAAGCACAGCCCGTTGATGTCGGATAAGTTGATACCGAACAATAGATACCGGTTTTATCTCCGCTAGCACATTCACAATCACTTGTTATAGTAATTCCTATCGTACATGATGGAATGGGGTAATCAAAAAGAGTACAGCCATATTTATAAGAACAATCCCCACTTTCTGTTTGTATTGACCGTCCGGATTTACCATCTGTCGCATTGGGATGACAAGATATCGGGGTTTTATTTAACCATGCATAATATGAAAAATTTTCAGAACCTTTTGACCATGCTGTCATACCATTACAACTGGGACCTGAACAGGTTTCACCATCAAATGTCCAGCGATTTGTTCCGCAAGAATCACATTGTCCATTACGAAGTATATACCCAGCAGGACAAGTTGAAATACACGTTTTAGTTATTAAATCCCAAGTGCGAAATCCTTGACAACCACAATATCCATGTGGGGTCCTTCTGTAATTTTTATTCCCAGCTCCCGTTTTATGACAATGATCAGAACATTTAAATTTTCCATCGCTTCCTTTAATTAATACATCCCAACTATTACACATGCTGTTGGTTGAGGGATTAAATACATATTTACCAGGATCTCCTGTTGAAGATTTATCTCCAAATATACCACAATACCAAACCAAAGGATTTTCAGCATCAGTATATGTTATTGAATTGAAATCTGTAATCTCTACTGTAATTAAACTGTTTTTCCGTTGCTGAATCCACGCATCATCTACCGGTACACACTTGACACATTTTCCTTGGGCAGAGTAATAATTCTTTGATTCATCACACACGCACGTTTGCACCCCTCCGACCATTTCTGATTCGGCTTTATACCCTGCCCCTGTATTACACAAACAATTCCCTGTCGTGCGATTTCTCAGTCCCGTAAATCCCGTATCACTCGGGCAAGATGTGACACATTCGTTCATCCCGTCTCCGTCCTCATCAACATTATCTTTTCCGTCCGGACATTCGCACGTTTCAGGATTCGCTTCTGCCGGCGTATTAATGGGACACTTACAACTCGGTTCAGAATCCCCCTCATCTTGTCGCCATTCTTTCCGTCCCGAACAAACACACCGTCCGTCTGCCAATGTTAATCCTTTGGTTTTATCACAATCCGTTTCATCACATTCTCGACACACTTGTTCCGTATCATCACAACAAAAACCCGTGCCACTGTATTGACAATCCGTATCGGCTATACATTTACAGACACCATATTCCCA
>JAFZGR010000214.1 GCA_017555325.1 Alphaproteobacteria bacterium
TTATACCTTACGAGATTTATTAGATAAGGGTTATTCTGCTGAAGCTATCAGATTTGAATTGATTAAAGCGCATTATCGTATGACAATGGATTTTCAAGAGAATAATCTTAAAGGAAATCAAACAGTTATTGATAAATTATCTAATTTGATGTCTCGTTTGGACGAACCTAAAACAGGAACAGGTTGGGAAGATTGTGCGAAGGAAATAGATGCTGTTTTAACCGGTTTTGAAAAAGGGTTAGATGATGATTTAAATATGCCGATTGCATTAGCTTCTGTTTTTGATTTCATATCTTCTGTTAATAAAAATTTTGATACATTGTCATTAGATGATGCTCAAAAAATAAAAGATGTTATCCTAAAATTAGATACTGTTTTGGCTTTGTTACCTGAGAAAAAAGACCAGAAATTAACAGCAGAACAAGAAGCATTGATACAAAAGCGTCAAGAATATCGTTTATCCAAAGATTGGGCAAACGCCGATGCAGTCAAACAACAATTATTAGAAATGGGAATTATTGTTAAAGATACACCGAATGGTCCGGTATGGACTATTCAATAAGGTTCTGGATGTAATAAAAATTTTTCAACACCCAGAGCGGCAACGCAACCACTACCGGCAGCATTTATTGCTTGCCGGTAAATGTTTTCTTGAACATCTCCACAGGCAAAAACACCTTTGACACTTGTTTCCATTGTTCTCTTATCTGTTTTTATGTATCCATCTGACGTTAATTCCAGTTGATTTTCAACTAATTCGGTTTGTGGTAATGTTCCGATGGCTTCAAAAACCCCGTTAATTTGCAAAATATCTTGTTTTTCTTCTTTTTTATTATAAATCAAAATAGATTCCAAGCGTTCATTCCCATTAAATGCCTGAACGGATGTATTATTTAGAACAATAATTTTTTTGTTTTCAAAAACTTGTTTTTGGAGTGTAAATTCTCCGGAAAATTTATCGGTATTATTAATTAAATATACGGCAGAAGCAACTCGGGCTAAAAAAAGAGCTTCGTATAAAGCTGTATTTCCCCCTCCGATAACTGCAACAATTTTATTCCGGTAAAAAAAACCATCACAAGTTGCACAAACAGATATCCCCTGCCCTTTAAATTTTTCTTCACCAGTAATGTTTAACCATTTAGCTTTAGAACCAGTTGCAATAATAACGGCTTTTGCTTCTCCATGTCTGGTGCTTTCTGTTGTAAATTCAAAAGGATATTTTTTGATATTTAAACTTTTTATTTGCTCATTTTCAATAGTTGTTCCGATAGAAACAACTTGTTTTTGAAAAATATTCATTAATTCAGCACCAGATATTTTTTCATATCCTGGAAAATTTTCAATTTCATGAGTGTACATTAATTGACCACCGATATTTTTACCGGTAAATAAAGTGGTGTTTAAACCTGCACGTGTAGTATAAAGGCCTGCTGTATATCCTGCAGGCCCTGATCCGATAATTAAAACATCTGTTTTTATCATGTAAAGACCTCCATATCTTTACATAATATAGGATTAGATAAACTGAACGTCCAGTATTTCGTAAGATTTTTCTCCTTTTGGTGTCTGAACATCTACAAAATCTCCAGTTTTTTTACCAATTAAAGCTCGTGCAATCGGAGACAATAAAGAGATTAATCCTTTTTCTAAATTAGCTTCATATTTACCGACAATTTGATATTTGTGTTGAATGCCTGTTTCCGAATCTTCTAATGTCACGGTAGAACCAAACAAAACTTTATCGCCGGATAATTCTTTTACATTAATGACTTGTGCGTGAGCAAGAGCACTTTCCAGTTCCATGATACGACCTTCATTAAAACTTTGTTGTTCTCGTGCTGAATGATATTCGGCATTTTCGGATAAATCACCATGAGCACGAGCTTCTTCAATTGCAGCAACGATGCGAGGTCTTTCTTCAAATTTTAACCGTTTTAATTCATTTGTTAAATCATTGTAACCATTGGTTGTCATTGGAATTTTTTCTTCCATTTTTTCTTCCTTTCCATCTTGATTAAAAAAATAAAACCACGGCTTTTATTTCATTCCGTAGTTGTTTTGGATTTTATCTTGTTTTTAGTATAAGCATAATAAATAGAAAAAACAAGTAAATTTTTATAAATTTAAAAAAGATTCTCAATTTGAGTATAATTTATTTTTCTTTACTATTTTTATCTCTGCAATAAAACGTACGTTAAAACGCAACAATTTTTTACACATTTTGATAATTTTTTAAATTTTGATTAAGATATTCATCTAAAAAGATAA
>JAFZGR010000215.1 GCA_017555325.1 Alphaproteobacteria bacterium
TACTCCCGCCACCGGTTAAAACCAAATGTTGCGTTGAAACGACAAAATATGGATATCTGTCAAAAACACGTCCGATATTTTCCAAAATTTCCTCAACACGAGGAATCACAATAGAAATCAATTCTGCTTGCGGAACCTGAATATTAACGCCTTCTTCACCTAAAACGGGAACAATTAATCGTTCAATACCATCCCGTGTTGATGAAAATGTTGCACCATGTAATGTTTTTAAACGTTCTGCCGAAGAAAAATAGGTGTTTAATCCGCGTGAAATATCTTTTGTTATAACATTTCCACCCTGTGGAATTAAATCTAAATGAACCAATCCGCCATCTAAAAAAATGGCAAGAGATGTCGTTCCCGCTCCAAAATCCACAACACTAACACCAATATCCTTTTCTTCTTCATTTACAACTGCCAATGCCGAAGCATAGGGAGTCGCCACTTTTGTATCAATTGTAATATGACATCTATCCAATACAGCCACCAAATTACGGGTTTGACTTTCCGGTAATGTAATTACATGCAGATGAACACCCAAGCGAGTACCATATAATCCGCGTGGATCTTGTATATTTTGTTCTTTATCCACAATATAGCTAAGTGGAAACGCATGAATAACTTCATCACCCTCTGCTAAACAACCAGCAATCACACTATCAACCAAACGCCGTACATCACCTGCATTAATGGGTCTGCCATCACCGATTTCAATTTCTTTATGGATATGATGCGCCCGCATTTGCGTAGATGATACATTGACAACAACATTTGTTGTTCGCCAATCTGCTTGTGTATCTGCTTGTTTAATGGCTTTTTGAATACAATCGGTAGCGGCATCCATATCAACAATAGAACCTGCTTGAATACCTGATGCTCGTTCATACCCAAAACCAATAACTTCCGGCACACCATCTTGCCCAAAACGAACAATCATACAACAAATCTTGGATGTTCCGATATCCAATAATGTTAAAACCGATTTTAGTTTTTTCTTTTTACTCATTTTTAACCTGTTTTTATTTTTTCTTTTTTACATTTTTATGTTGCATTTCAACCTGTGCTTCACTTCGAATAATTAATCTATCCGGCAATTTTAAATCAATTATTTGAATATCCCGTTCCAATATTTGTCCTGTTTCATGAAAATCTTTCAATCGTAATAAAGCATTATCAATCCCCGTTTCAGGCAAACGAACCACAACGCCCTTTTCAACATCATTCAAATACAAATCCCATCGACGTTTTCCCACACGAACAGCTGACAAAACCCGTTTTGCAATTGACGGATATTTTGCCAATTCTTCAATTAATAATGGCGTATACTTAGGTGCATCTTCCCCAACAACTAATAAAACATTTGAAATAACAGTCTTGTCATCCGCAATCGGTTCCCCTTTTTCATCAATCGGCAAGTATTTTTTATGATTTTGCCAAATAGCTATCGGTTCTTTTTCCGTTATACGAATTAAAATTTGATTCGGCAAATGTCGCTCTATTAATACATCTCTAACCCAAGGCAATGCCAAAAGTGCCTCTTTCTGTTTTTCCAAATCAATATCCATAATCGGCATACCTTGCCATACATCCAAAGCCTTATTAATATCTTCTGTTGATGTACGATTACGCCCTTCGACACTGACTTGATCTAATTTTAAATGGGCTTTTTCTTGCATAACGACAAGTATTTCTTCGCCTTGCTGTTTTACTTTTTGTCCGGTCGGAGTCATTAAGAAAACAATAACACTAACGCTCAAAACAAGTAAAACACCAAGGCTTACCTTTCGTTTCAGTGTCCAAAACGATTTTTTTATTCTTTTTCTTGTCCGATAATTTTTTTTCATATTTACCCTTCATATGTTGCTTTATGCAATAGATATTCAACCAAATTTCCATATGACATCCCTTTTATATTCAGAACAACTTCCGGAACCAAAGAAAGCGGAGTCATTCCAGGATTGGCGTTTAATTCCAAAAAAACAGCCCTTCCGTTTTGTTCATCTAAACGGAAATCTGAACGGGATACCCCTCGACAACCCAATGCCCGATGCATCGCATAAGCATCTGCTTTTAATTTTTCCGTCCAATCTGTACCTATTTCCGCCGGAATTTGATGTGTCGCTGCCCCTGTTGTGTACTTTGTTTGATAATCATAAAATCCTTGATTAGGTTTAATTTCAACAACCCCAACAGCTCCATCATCCAGAACGACAACAGATACTTCCCGACCTGAAATATATTCCTCCAATAACATCGGGACGTCCCACCCCCACTCCTGCAATAATTTTTCTTCATCTGAACCCGAATGAATAATAGAAACACCAACAGATGAACCTTCATTGTTCGGCTTCACAACATACGGGCATTTAAACCCACCAACTCTTAAAATATCTTCTTTACAAACCAATTTACCAACCGGCACATTAATACCCAAAGAAGATGCAATAATTTTTGTTTTCTGTTTATCCATAGAAACAGCCGATGCTAACACCCCGGAATGCGTATAGGGAATTTTCATTAAATTCAACAGCCCCTGAATACATCCATCTTCTCCATACTTTCCGTGCAAAGCATTAAAAACAACATCCGGCTTTTCTTCTTCCAAAAAAGAAACCAAACCCGAAACAGGAAATACAACATCAACAGCAAAAGCTTTATGCCCATTATCAAGTAAAGCTTTTAACACTCCCTTTCCGCTTTCTAATGATACATTGCGTTCAGATGAGTGTCCGCCCATAAGAACAGCAACTTTCATAATTTATCAACTCCCATTTTTTTGACTTCCCATTCCAACTCAATCCCTTCTTTTTCATAAACTTTCCGCCGAATTTCTTCTCCAAGCATTTCAATATCTTTTGCTGTGGCAGAACCGGAATTAATTAAAAAATTACAATGTTTCTTGGAAACTTCAGCGCCCCCTCGTTTAGCTCCTCTCATCCCAACTTTTTCTATTAATTGCCAAGCAGGCGTTCCTTCCGGATTTTTAAATGTCGAACCAGCCGTCCGAACACCTATCGGCTGACCTTTTTCTCGTTTTTGTTTATTGGCTTCCATTTTTTCCCGAATAACCGTTGCATCTTTTACCTGCTTACCCTGAAAAACGGCATTAACAAAAATCCACTCTTGAGGCAACACGCATTTTCTATACGAAAAGGAATCTTTTATTTCATCTGCCGATAAAACCCTAATCTCCCCTTCTCTTGTAACAATAGTTAGTGTTTTTAACATATCAAATATTTGACATCCATAAGCACCGGCATTCATTCGGACAGCTCCACCAACCGAACCGGGAATACCACACAAAAACTCAAATCCGGTAATTTTATTTTTTAATGCTTCCCGAGCAACTTCCATTGCACCTGCAGAAGCCCCACAAATCAATATATCATCCTGAACAACGACTTGCGAAAATGGTTTTCCCAAATGTACGGTTATACCTGGAATACCGCCATCCCGAATTAAAACATTGCTACCTGCTCCCAATGTACTCATCGGGATAGGTGGCAACTCTCTTAATTTATATAACAAACCTGCCAAATCTGCCACATCGGCAGGTTCAAAATAAACTTGTGCCGAACCTCCAACGCCAAACCAATTTTTCTTATGCAATGGTTCATTTTCAACTAATCTACCTCGAACAGGCGGCAAACTTTTTATCCATTTTTCTGATTTTTTAAATGAAAAGGTAAAATATCTTAAAACTAAACTCATCCAATGCATATTCATTCGTTTTTATCCTTTCAATGATGAAATGAGTGTTGTTATTTGAGACGAAATACTCCCTGCGCCCAAACAAACAAGCGTATCATACATTGTATATCCATGCGTTAAATTAACCAAATCATCGAAAACCGGCAAATATTTAGCCTGCCCGTGTGTCTGTGATAAAACTTGTGCGAATGCTGGAGCGGTTATCCCATCAATCGGTTCTTCTCCGGCACTATATACATCACAAACATATACAACATCCGCATTTTCAAAACAAGTTAAAAAACCATCCCACAAATCTCTCAAACGAGTATATCTGTGTGGTTGAAAAACGGCAATTACTTTTCCTTGCGTACTTTCCCGTACCGCTTTTAACGTCGCAGCAATTTCTGTCGGATGATGACCATAATCATCATATACAGCAACGGCATTCATTTGTCCCCGATAAGTCAAACGCCTTTGAATACCACCAAACTCAGATAATGCCTGAATAATTTTGCGTTCAGAAACACCTAAATACAGACCGACAGATACTGCTGCTAGAGCATTTACAACATTATGCAATCCAACCATTGCCAAAGATATACTTGTCATAAAGTAGGTTTTGTCTTTTAAACGGGCAACCACATCAAATTTCATGCCGTGTCTGCCTGTACGAATATTTTCAGCTCGTACCATTGCGGACTTATCCAACCCATACGTAATACAATACCTATTCTGAACCTGACTAACTATTTCTTTTAACGCCGGATTATCTATACAAGCAATACACGCTCCATAAAAAGCCGTATTTTTCATAAATAATGAATATGCCGCCTTCATATTATCAAACGTTTTATAAAAATCCATATGCTCTGCATCAATATTTGTAATAACAGATATATTTGTCGGCAATTTCAAAAACGACCCATCTGATTCATCAGCTTCAACAACCACATAATTTCCTTTTCCCAATCGGGCATTGGAATGTTGAGCGTTTAAAATACCGCCAATAACAAAACTCGGATCGAAATTTGCCGTCATTAAAATACTGGCGATTAAAGAAGATGTTGTTGTTTTCCCATGTGTTCCGGAAATACAAATACTTTGTTTATACTGCAAAATCTCTGCCAACATTTCTGAACGATGCCCAATCGGAATTCCCATTTTTTGAGCCGCAACCAATTCTGGATTATCCGGCTGGATAGCACTAGAAACAACAATAGCATCGACTCCTTGCAAATTTTCAGCAGCATGACCAATAAACACGGGGATACCATTTTCACGAACACGTTTTGTATTTGCACTTTCTTTTTCATCAGACCCCTGAACCTGAACACCTAAATCGGCCAACATTTCCGCAATGGCACTCATACCGATACCACCAATCCCGACAAAATGTATTTTTTGAAGCGGACACGTTAATTTCATTGTTTTTTTCCTTTAATTATATCACTGATAATCTCTGCTGTTTCCAAAGCTGCATTAGGTTTTGAACGTTTATATGCCTGTGCAGCTGCAGTCTGCAATGCATCCGGCGTTTCCAATAGTTCTTTTAACCTTAGTGCCGTTTTATCTGCATCAAACGTCTTTTCATTAAGTAACCAACCGGCGCCATCATCGCAAAATTGACGAGCATTCTCCATTTGATGATTATCCGCTGCTGTCGGCAACGGAACAATCATAGCAGGTCTTCCAATAACTTCCAATTCCGTAATTGTAGAAGCTCCACCACGAGAAATAACTAAATGAGCTTGCGTTAATAAATCAGGCATATTATCAAAAAAAGAAGAAATCGTCACTTTTTTAAACGGAATATTCTGATAAAAATCTTCCAAAAATCCAATATCTTCAGGTCGAGATTGTTGTGTAATAACTATCTTTTCTTGCAATTCCCGCGGCAATTTTGCCAATACTTCCGGAAACCTACGACTAAAAAACGTTGCTCCTTGACTACCTCCGAAAATAAGCAACTTAATCGTTTCATTATCTGTCGAATATACAGTATTTTCCCGTTCTCTAATTTGTGGACGAGCCGGCATACCAACCCGTATATGTGGAATTTTTTCCGGAAGCATCAATGTCGGAGAAAAAGAAGTCACAATCATCTTTGCCCCCGATGCCAAAACTCGATTAGCACGACCCAACACAGCATTTTGTTCATGCAACACCACAGGAATCCGACACACTTGTGCAGCAATAACTGCCGGAAAAGAAGCATATCCACCCACTCCAACAACAAGTGATGGTTTTAATTTATACATTAAGAAGATAGCTTGTACAGTGCCGCAATAA
>JAFZGR010000216.1 GCA_017555325.1 Alphaproteobacteria bacterium
AACAATAAAAACTTTTTCATAAAACTTTCTCCTTCTTTTATTTAGAATAACAAAATTTTTATCTGATTACAACTCTATATTAAAAATAATATATAACTTCCCTGTTTTATTTTTTTATTCCAAATACAATCAGTGTTTATATTATTCGTAAATATATCCTATTCCTATCATTCAACAAAAAATATTTTATCTAATTCTAATTATGCAAATGTAATCAAAATAATAAGAATTTTTTATCGAAAATTAAAAAATAACAACACATCTAATATTTTCATATTTTTTATTGACAAAACAATATAATATGATAAAATAAAAATTATTGTACAAAAATATAAACATAAAAAAAAGAAAGAAACAGAGAGCTATGAAACTTAAAAACACATTATTAATGACATCTGCCCTAACACCGATTTTATTTTCTGCTTGCGATTCAAGCATTCATTATTTAGCAACAGCAAATTCCTTTATTCCGGCAGAAGATGCTTTTATTGTAAAAAAAGCCGAAATGGAAAATTCGATTAATGGATTAACCGTTACTCAAAACCGAAAAGCACAATTAAGACAAATACTTAATTCTTTCGGCGAAACATCTCATGGACATCACATTATTACAGGTGCACAACAACATACACAATTTGCAGTGTCAAATAACATACCAGGTGTTGCAGCTTATGCAACCTCAACAAATCAAATTATCATCAAAAATAATGATCAAGCTAAAAATATGAATAATATAGATTGGTATTGTTCTGTTTCACATGAATTGTTGCACAGTTATCAACGTAATCATGCTTTGGGTTTATTACAAGGTATTTCCCCTCAACAATATTTGTTTATTATTAAATTATATGAAGCTGAAGCATATTCTTTAGAAAAATTTGGTGATAATTTATGGAGTGCCGGCAGATGTATACGGCAATTAATGAGTCGTGATTCGGCAGATTTAATGTGGTCATCATTTTACGAACCCACTCTCATGGAAGATTTAAAACGTGCTGCCGAAAGAGGATTATTAACATCACATGGCAACCCACAAGCCATTCAACATACATTAGATTACTTTAAACAAGTTTACGGTATAGATTTTGATAATAGCGATATTGAAAGAGGCGGAATTTCAGACTATCGAATTGAAAAATTTAGATCCATATGCAATCAAATAAGTGAAAGTGGCGTTTTAGAAAAAGGAAATCAGGCATTTGCCATTAAACAACAAATGGCAAACAAATTTGAACAATATGTTGAACATGCTCCTTCTGAACAATCTATTGTGAATTATTTCTGTAATTTCAGTGTTATTAAACCATCACATATTGAAGAAGCTCAAGTTTTATTAAACTCCGACAACATCCACGCAATGGGAGCATTGCAGACACTTATTACAAACGGGTTCATTAAAGGTAATTTAGACAGATTAGAAGCATCAAATGAGTTAAAACAACAAGAACTCACTATAATAAGACAAAGCGTTTTAGAAACTTGGCAAGCAAGACGAATTCAAGCCCAACGCTCTCGATAAATTAAAACAAAAATTAAAGGTGTTGTGTAAACAGTTTTGCACAACACCTTTTTTATTTATCCGAAAGAGATTAATTTTTGACTTTTAATTTTTCTTTTTGCTTCATTTCCAATAATAAAACACGGGCTTTTTGAACAATAGATGGCATATTCTTTACAGATTCGCTTCCATTATTCTCTCTTAAACCTCTACTTTCAGCATGTTTATACAATAAATCGGATTTTTCATTCAAAATAGAAGCCACTTGATATTCAAAAGATTGCTCTAATCCTTGTTTAACTTTTTTTGCAATATCACATGTATCAGCATTCAAATATTTAACAAAAAACTCAAACATTTCAATATCTTTTTTCGCACAAGCCAAATCCAATACAGTTTGCCCGTTTTTATCCGCATGATTAATATTCGCGCCATAATCAACCAACAAGGCTACCATTTCTCGATCTTTATTTAAAACAGCATAATGAAGTGCCGTTTGGCCTTTGTTATCCTGTTGTTGCACATCAGCGCCTGCACTAACTAATGTTTCAACCAATAAAGCTTTATGACATAAAACAGCACGCATTAATGGTGTTTGACCCCATAGATTTACCTGATTTTTATTTGCCCCCTTATCTAAAAATTTGTTAACCAATATCCCATTGCCATTTAAAACAGCAGCCATCAAAGGTGCTTTACCATAATGATTAACCACATTAATATCTGCCCCATTCTCAAGCAACATATCAATCACTTCTTGATGATTATTTTCCGTTGCATTCAAAAGGGCCGTTTCCCCTGTTACACAGGCTTTTTTGTTGATATCAGCACCCATTTCAATCAAATAACTAACCATTCTGACATCACCTCTTTCCGACGCTCTGATCAAAGCTGTTACACCCAACTCATCCTCTGCATCAATATCAACTTCCTTTTGTCTCACCATGGCTTCTACAGTATTAAAATCCCCCCGTTGGGCTGCTTGTAAATAATATTCTTCCTGTGTCATTTGTTTCATGTTATATTCCTTTTATTTAATAACGTATATTTTGACTTTTTTTTCAAACAATAGAAAATATAATTTTCCACCTTCTCCATTGTTGAAACGCTGCTTATTTTCATAACACACCTCAATTTACTTGTCAAACATGATTAACAAAAAAACTTTACTTTCTAAGGAACTTTTTATTATTATCTCTACGCTGAAACAACAAATCCAACACTTTATTTTCTTAAAAATTATGATTGTTTATTCAATACAGAAATCACATGCGTTTTTAAAAATGAAACTGCAATCTGACGATTGGTATAATCTCTTAATTGTCCTGAAAAATTTTCCAGTTCATTCATATCAACCCATTTAACTTCAACAACTTATCCATCATAAAAAGTAAATACCTGTTCATTTGGCACGTGGATAAGAAAAACATTTAGCAATTCTCTGTTATTACCATTCATTAAAATATAACGGGAACTCTCAAAATAAATAATGTCTTTTTCTGAGCAAATTAATCCCAATTCTTCCAAACCTTCCTTAATAACATTTTCAATCAAAATATCCCGATTTAAACAAAGCGTACAATGACCCCCAAAAGAAACATCCCACTTCCCACCACTTTGCTTTCCAGAAGAACGTTTTTGAATAAGAACCTACCCCATAGAATTCATAACCCAGCATTGAACACTCAAATACAAAATTCCGTTTGCATGAATAATATCTCTTTTTTCTAATCCGTTAACAATGCCGTTTTCAGCCAATGTATAAATCTTTTCACCCATTTTATCCTCCTTGATAAAAAAGGAAAACAATTTAATTGCTTTCCTTTTTTATAAATCCACCTTCTAAAAAAACAGAAAATCAAAGAAAAATTTATTTCTTATTCAACATTTCCCGCCAATCTTTTCCATTAATAAGCAATTGTTTTGCCAACGCTGCACGTCCCTTATGATATGAATAAACAACTTCAAATACCATATCGGTTGTGTTCCGTTTTAAAAATAAGCGATCCAATTCCCGAGCATTTTTTTCCGGAATGTAAAATCGACATTCTCTTCCCCAACGAGCATCTTTACAAAATTCATCTTTTGGACAAACTCCGTTCGGAAATTGTGTACAATCCGTTCGATTCCAGTCAATACTATACCGAATATAATGTCCGGATAATAAATCCCGTGGATCATACCCCATTACAGCAACCTTTATTTCCGTTCCTGTTACCTGTTGGGTATAAAGCCACATTGTCCAAAAAATCAAACTGATAAACGGAATAATAAATATAACTGCCAAAATTTTCTTATTCATGAAACATCTCCATCGATTTAATGTATTTTGATGTTTTTTTCAACAAATAAAGACCACCTAACAACAAAACACCACCTATGATAAAGCCAATACCAGACATAAATAAATTACCAAACCGAGTTAAAAATAAAAACAAAATATATAATTCAATCAAATGTGTATTACGAATAAATGATTTCATATTTTTATTTTGCATTGCCAAGAACAATCGACCACCTAAAAACACAAAAACAAAAATGGTGGCAAATACACTTTTAAACCCAACAGCCATACCACCAATTACGGCAACGATATACATATGAATAAAAGACAGATCAGCAAAAGCTTTGTGCTTAACAACAACTTTGTTAACAGCCTGATATAACTGATTACCGGCATAGCTTAACAAAGCACATAACAATGTCCCCGTTATCAGCCCCATTGTTAAGTTATTTCCTAAAAACGGTTCCAACAAGCGAAAAAAATGTTCTATATTTAAAATCGAAAAAAATAAACACAACCAAACAATATTAAGAACAATTAATCGGCTGAAAATCACAAAAACAAAACTCAAAATTGCCCAACCTGTTGCAAAAGACTGCCAACCACCACTTAAATTAAAAATTTGAGCAATTAAACCGATTGTCGCCCCGACAAACAAAAAAGAAAGCGTTAAAAAAAGCTCTTTTAACTTCTCTCTCTTATTAACAATACTCCAATAAACACCATATAAAACACCGCCCCAAATAGCAAAATTTCCCAACAACTTTATAAAAGCCGGAACACTATCCCAATTTGAACCGATAATTAAAATACACCCCAATCCGATAAACAATCCGGCAATCCAATACATTAGTTTCCAAGCCATACGACCATTATCAGATTGTTCAGTCAATATAATTTTTTCGGCCTGCTCTTGTGAAATTAGGCCCTGTTCAACCCATTTTTGCAATTTGTTAGATACTCTCATCAAAAAAAATTCTCCTCCTGTTATACTTAACATACATATATTGTCATACAATCAGAAAAAAAAATCAACTTATTTTTAAATTTCTAATATTTTTAAATTCACAATATAATTTTTTTATAACTTTATCATGCAGAAATGATTTAACACTTTAAATTTCGAGATATTGATTACTCACTTTCAACAAATAAAATTTAATCTCTTCCGCCATTTCTATTAAATATGTCCATAGCAACATTGGCATTTTTTCTTGTCGGTAAATCTTTCAAAAAAGCCCCTTTCTCTCCACCGGAATAACACCAATTGGCACTTTTATCAAAAAGATTTCTTGTATCAACATACAATCTTTCTTCCGGAGAAAGAATTTCAGAAATTCGGGGCAATATGGTGTCATTATTGGTTGGTGAAATCAAATTTTTGAAAAAATGAAAGATTGTTGTTTTAATTTGATTATTTATTTAAAATAAAAAAAATCTTAAAAAGTGTAAAAAAAGGTTGCAATTATATGTCCCTTTTTTTGCAACACAAGGCATTTTTAAAATACATGAGAAACAAATTAAAGAACTTAAAACATTCTTCAAAAACAAAACAACCCACTGATAATATTACATAAATTTTTATTTCTGCTAACTTTTTCAAAATAGCTCTCTAATGTACAAACTATACAAAAAAATACACTACCACTA
>JAFZGR010000217.1 GCA_017555325.1 Alphaproteobacteria bacterium
AATTCAGCAGTTAAAACTTCTGCAAAACAGTCATCAATATTAGCAGGATTAAGAACTTTTTTTTCTTTTAAATCCAGTATGAAACAATTATTCAGAGTGTATTGAAAATCCGGATTAATATCGGTTATTGTGCTATCCTTTACATAAAAAGAATCGCCAAAGTATACATTATTTATTTCAGAATTATATTTTATCGGACAATTGTTGACAAGGATATATCCGTTTGGAACACCTGTTAATTGTGTGGCAAAATCTACCTGAAAATAATTTCGTAAAGCAGAGGATAATCCTTCAATAATGTTGTCAGGGTTGTTATCAAATGTGCTGTCCTGATTTTCTACTTGATGATTGTATCGATTGGTAATTTTGATAAATCCGCCTCGTTTTAATAATTGTATGGAAATAACGCTGGTTCCGTATTCATCTTGTCGGTTAGGCTGTGTAAAGTTTTCTCGTTTTAATAAGTGGGCATTATGTTTAACAGCGTGAATAATATAGTAGTTTTCAAATCGATGTTCATCATTGAATGTACAAAGTTCTTCATCTTGATGAAAATAATGTCGGATTGAGTTTTGTTTTTCAAGTGTATCAGCAACAAAAGCGGTATAACCTGCTTGGGCAAGCAATTCAAAAGGTGATTTTCCGGTTTCAATTTCATTAAAATCTATTTGTTTTAGTGAAATAAGAAAAGGAATAATCGGTTCTGCTTTTCTGCCGGCATATTTTACAATGCTTACGATGTTTGGGATGTAAAAAATACTTTCATCTGTTTCACGAATTGCTTGTGCAAAGGTTTCCCCGTTTTGTTTTTTAATTAATTCGTAAGTTGATTTTTTTTTTGCCATTGTAATTGCCGTTTGAAATGTGGAATAAAAGCATTATATCAGAAAAAAACAGTATCGTCAATGTTCCTTGAAATACATTGTAAATATATCAAATGAACACACCGATATCGGATTTTAGTTCGATATCGGTGTGTGGGATGATGTAAAATTTAATTCCTTTCATTTTCACGTGTTTGTACAACATCGGAATCTTGACGTTCTTGTGCATTAGCTAAAGTGGTTTGTAAAGTAGATTCTCCAGTAAACGTTGCATCTTGATTTAGTGGATGTTCATCTTTCATTTCCGCAATGACTGTTTTAACATCCGGATAACATTCAAACCATTCATTTAACAGTTGAGAATGTTTTTCAGAGCTTCTTAATGCCGTTAATCCATCTTTATTCATATAACTGATAAGCAAGCAAACAGCTATATCATTTCGTCCGCCATTTGCTTCATTTTTTTCTAATGCTGTCATGAGGGGCGTGTTGCCATCCCTATCTTTGGCATTGGCATCAATACCTAAGTTTAACAGTTCTGCTGTCATTAACTGATTACAACAAGCAACGTGTAAGGCATTTTGTCCCCAAATGTTTGTATGATGTATATTAGCATTTTTAGCGGCTAATGCTTTAACTGCTGCCAGATTGCCACATTCAGCAGCAAATAAAAAGGCACTTTGTCCAAATTCGTTTGTAGCATTCAGATCAATACGGTTATCATTAATCATACCCAGAATAAGTGCATTGGCCTTGATATATTTAGCTTTTGCTGCTTCGGTTGCGTTACTCATATCCGGTTTTCCTGTATAGTATTCAGATTCGTATTCATTCAGTGCTGTATATCGGATAGCATTTATTAATGGTGTATCACCTGTAGATTCATTAATGGCATTAATATTTGTTTCTTGTCGGTCGAATAGCATTTTTGCTATATCAAACTGATCTTCGGCAATAGCAAGAGCAAATGCCGTTTGATAGTGGTGAATTCCACGGTCGTGTTCTCCGGCGATACGGGTATTTACATTAACACCGGTGTTTAAGTAAGCGTCAAAAGCATTTGTATCCCCACGGAAAATAAGCGTGTTAAAGTCGTCATCTGACCGTAAACCTGTTGTTCTGTCCCGTCTTGCCGGAGCAAAAACATTGCCGAAAAATTCAAGGGGATCTCTTTGAAAATCACGCATGGATGTGCCTTCACGAACCAATTCCGTGTTTGAACCACACGCATCTAATACCCAGTTAATACAACCATGTGTTGCATCGCCGACACTTCCTACTGCGGCCCACTCTACATTGCCGATGTTGACTAAGCCATGTACGGGGATCATTGCTGTTCTGCCAGTTCCATCCCAAAATCCAGTTGTTCCTTCATAATAATTGGCAGTTTTATCTGCTATGGCCGTACCGATTGCCGAGGCGGTATCGATAGGATGTAAAACGAGTTGTTTTCCTCCTTCATACATATCCGTTGCAATTTTGCCGACTCGGAAGTGTGCAACATCATCCATAAATTCGGCTGTTCCTTCCGGATCAACGGCTGCCATGGCCATAATGAATGGGGCACTGCCTTTTGCAACTCGACCAGCGGCACGTGCGCCTCGACCTGCTGCTTGAAGTGTGCTACTTGCAGCTCGGTGCAAGGGGCTTTGTCCATTGCTCATAAGAAACCGAGTATATTCCGCATCTGTCATCGTATGAGCGGCAGCAGATGTTGCGTTTGGCGTATACATAGAGCCTGGTTCCGGAAGAGGAACATTTAGGCTTCTACCACGCCAACCTTGCGGTAGCGGACGAGTACTGTTTGCACTTTGTGCTCTATTTACTTGAGAGGTATTTGCTCTTTGTACTCTATTTCTTTCAATATCAGTTAATGGATCACCATATTGTCTTGAGAAATTATCAATTTCTTGTGTTTGAATTGTTGGCCCCTTTAGCGGTTCTGGTGTTGGTGCTTCTCTTAATGTTGGAGGAACGGATGGAGCTTCCGGTGCTGGTGTAGCAGGGCGAGCAGTTTGTCCTGTTCCCGTTCTTGGTTGTTGTGCTGTTACTTCGGGTGTTCCGACAGCGGATGGAGCTTCCGGTGCTGGTGTAGC
>JAFZGR010000218.1 GCA_017555325.1 Alphaproteobacteria bacterium
AACAATATCACCCACAACTATTCATTTAACGGGTTCTGTTATTCCGGCCTATGCCGTTAACAGCCTACCGGGTAGAATTCCTCTGATTGGAAATTTATTTAAAGATTCCAAGCATGGGGGATTAATGGGTGTAAACTATACAATTAAGGGAACACCCACAAATCCTAAAATAGAATTTCATCCACTCTCTTCTATTGCCCCCGGCATTTTGGGTCGATTATTTAAATAAGGCATCAGCATATAATCGTGTTTTTCTTGCAATAAGTAAGATTATCCAAACATATTCATAAAACAAACATTCGTAAATATGTTTTTCTTTTTACTTATTTTTTTTAAAATAACCTTGACAATTTCAAGCAGATTTGGCAATATGTACTCGTTATAGAAACGGAATAAAAAATGGTACCAAAACTACATATAATCAGAACATCTGACGGGGTGGACTTTCCATTGCCTTCATATGAATCAAAACATCATGTCGGATTGCTTTTAAAGGCCGCCATTCCAACGGTTTTAAAAATGGATCCGAGTGAACGGGCGCTCATACCGATTGGTTTTGGAATAGGTATTCCATCCGGATTATGCGGACAAATTGTTTCACTACCCGAAACGGCAAAAGAATTGGGTCTAATTGTATTAGATGCGCCACAAATTGTTAACCCTGCGGACCGAAATGCGTTATATGTTTTGGTTCAAAATGCCTCTCGTCGACAAATCATTATCCATCGAGGAGATGCGATTGCACAACTTGTTATCCTTCCTGTTTATCAAGTGTGTTGGAACGAAATAACCGACAAAACATTGTCTTCGACACAAGATATTTCATTAATTAACGACCAAGAAGATACCCCCACTGAAAATAATGCTCCCCAACCTGCCGGACCAAATAAAAGAATTGTTAAAAATGTACGTGAAAGGACAAAAGCATCAAATGGGTCTTAAATTTTTTACTTATTTATTTGCTTTTTTGCTTTTATCAACTGGTTCCTTTGCACAAGAACTAGCCATTCCTCGATTTGTTTCCTTTCGCCATGAGGATATCAATCTACGAACCGGACCAGGATCTAGATACCCCATCAAATTCGTTTACCGTATAAAAAATTATCCAGTAGAAATTATTGATGAATACGAATTATGGCGTCAAATACGTGAAATTGACGGCACTATCGGATGGGTTCACAGACGCATGTTAAGCGGAGTCAGATTCATCCTTGTTACTGAAGAAGCGGCTTTATATAAAAAAGAAAACGAAAAATCGCCAATAATTGCCCATGTCCAAAAAAATGTATTGGGTAAAGTTAAGGAATGCCCCAAACAATCAAATCTTTGTTTGGTTGAATTTACGTTTCAAGATGATACCTATAAAGGATGGATGAATAGGAATTCTTTCTATGGTGTTTATCCGCATGAAGTAATTCAATAAGCAAAAAATCTCCCTCATTTTTCAGTAGTTCCAAAACATCATCAAACAAGGGAGTTTTTAATTAACCTTCTATTTTCATCGAAGCATTTTTTTGAACAAACGTTTTGTCAGAAATAACTTCTTGTGAAGCCTCAGATGATGGCAAAGATGGTGTATTTTGTGTATCATCGTCTTCATCTGATGAAAACAAAG
>JAFZGR010000219.1 GCA_017555325.1 Alphaproteobacteria bacterium
GCGTTACCAAAAGAAAATATTTTTTTGGAAGATGAATGTTTGCGTTTTCACTTTAAGAACGGATTGGAAATTATTATCAATCAGGAAAAAACGTTGGATTACGCTTATCAGGTAGATTTAAACGGCAAAATTATTGATATATCATTCCGGGCAACTGACAATCCTCAATTGCGATACGTTGAACAAACCGATACATATATTTTACAGACAAAAACAGCAATTATTACAGTTCAACACTTAAAAAATCTGACACAATCAATGCCGGACTCTTTTATCTTAAAATCAGATGAAAGAATGCATTTTATCGCTTAAAAATAATTAATTTTCAAAACGGGAAAACAGTGTTTGAATTTCATTGAGAGTTTTTTCTTGCTCTTTTTCATTATTTAATGATTTTTTCAAACACATTTGTAAGTGATTATTTAACAAATTACTTTCAATAGACTTAATTGCGGCCCGAACGGAACGTAATTGAATAAGCACATCCGGACAAGCTCTGTCTGCTTCAATCATCCGTTTAATACCTTCCAATTGCCCCGTCACACGATTTAATTTTGGTAATTGTGCATGGGAATCTTGAAGAAGCGGTGTTTTTTTTGAAAGCAATTTCATGGCATTTTTCCTTTATCCATTATTCTGATATCTTATTCATCATAAAAGGGAAAAACTTTTTTGTCAAGAAAAAAGAATAGAAATCATTTTAAAAGCAACCAAAGCCCCTAAAACTTCTTTAAAAACAACAATAAAAGCAAAATAAAATTTCCTTATTCATTTTTTGAAGCATATATTCTTTTTTTTATCTCATAAAATCCTAAATAAAACAAAGCAACAAAAAATGGAATGAAAAAGTAAAGTATTCGATAAATAAACAACGTTGCCAAAACAGCGCCTTTTTCTGTAGGTAAATGCGGAAACATTAACAAGAATAAAGAAGCAAACACCCCTAATCCCCCCGGCACCTGTGATACCTGTGCCGTAATTTGAGCTAATGTAAAAACAACAAAGACCAACAAAAAATCAACATCGATATGATATCGCAGAATACTGTAAAAAATAATCGACAACAAAAAATTATCGGCAAACCCAGTTAGCAACTGTAATGCTGTCATTATTTTAGATGGAGCATTTAATTGTACCCCTTTTATTTTCAATTTTCGCTTCGGAACAACAACTATAAAATAATACATTAAAAACGCAACTACAATTAATCCGGAAATGCAAAAATACCATACATAATGCATTGTTTCCGTTAATTCGGGAACAAGGGGCAAGCATGCTGTTGCAAATACATAAATAAGACCCATCCCCATAAACAATGTTAATGTTTCAAATGCAATAATAACTAAAATTTGTGATTGAGAAATACCGATTGGGGTATAAAACAAATACCGAATCGCCCCACCGGACAAATAAGAATGGCCTGCCGTATTACTAACCGAAAAACCGACCAATGCCGTTTTAAACACCGTTTTTAAAGGCACTTTTCGCCGAATATAGTCCAATGCCAAAACATCATAAACCATTAATACAATGTAATCTGCCACAACAAAGATAAATGCCAACACCAACACCCAAAAAGGTGTATTAATAATAAGCGTTATCAGGCGTGACAGACCGACATGCTCCACTTCTTTCACAATCAGCCAAAATGCCATCCCGAAAAAAAACAAACTGATAAGTTGAATAATGCGGTTTAACATACGTTTTTTTCCTTTAAACGGTCAATTGTCGGATAAAAATATAAATTTCTATCCGACAAAACATTAAAACATCAACGTTGCCCGAATAGATGCAACTGTCGCCGTATTAGATTTTTGATTTAAACCAGGGTTGATATAAAATTGAATATCCGGCGTAATTGTCATAACCGAACTGATACCCCATGCCCAATAGGCTTCCAACATATTTTCCACTGAACGGGATCCTGCACCGTTAATACCCTTATCCAATTTATTAACGGCAGCTGCGAATCCGATTTGATCCAAAGCATTTCGATTTAACGGATTGTTATAAACACCCCCTAAAACATAAGATTGTTTTATGCCGTTTAATCCTTTATTCACCCCATTTGCCCGCATAAATACAGCCATTTTTTGGCCGATATTTTGCTGTCCGTTAATACTCCAACCTTGCACTTTTTCCGGCTGTTCTGGAACTGACGGCTGATTGTACAACAAAACGCTAATTGTTGCATCTCCCCATCGATTATTTGGATTAATTGTTCCACTGACAAACGATGTAAACTTTTTTCCAAAATGACTACTGGAAATACGATCCCCCTCAATATTAGAGGCATCCTGTCCACCAACCGAAACACTCCAAAAATCATTTGGTGAAATCGTCACATATCCCCCTAAACCGGCTGATGGATATAAACTGGTTGCATTTTGTGAAAAAGATTCGTTTATAAAATTAATTTGTTGATTGGAGTTGTATGTCGTTCCGTCAAAATTATACATGGGAAATTGCCCTAACGTGACGGACAACCATTTCCATTTACCCGCTAATTGATGTGTATAACTTAATTCATAAAAATAATTTGCTTTTTCGGTATAATCATTCAAAGGAGTCACAATTCCGATATTACTACCTAATTCTGCTCCGTTTCCATTCCAATAACGAACCAATTCATACGCAATATTGGCACTACCATTCCCCCAAACATCCGATTGAAACATATCCCATGTAGCCGCGCCGTAATATTGTGTTTGCCATGGCGTAATATGTCCATTCGGAGCCGCCCGTTGTCCAACAGCCGAAACATCAATGGTATAACTTAAACCGGTTGCTTTAGTAAATTCATTTTTAGCATGTGTATAGGCATTTGCCCAACTTTCAATATCGGCATCTGCCCGACTTTTAAATGCCGGACTACTTACATGACGCCCTTTTACAGATTTTCCATGCTTAATCGGTTTCGGATGTGTTGAAAACATATCTTCCGGAACATCTCCGGCATTACTACCTATCGGACAAACAGACAATGAATCGCAAGCACTTTTCAACAAACCGACATCATCACCCCCATTACGACCTTTAACAAACAAATCACTTTTTTTAAAACCGCTTTCGGCTGATTGAACTGTTTGTGTATTTCGAGCTGCCCGCACCTGTTGTTCCAATTGAGTACTTCTTGCCAATTTTTGACGAATACCTGCTGATTTTTGTGCCATATATAGTTGTGTTTCTTTCACTTTCTGACGAACCGAATCCGTCATATCAGACATATCGGAAGCATCTAAATCATCCGAAAACAATACTTCTTCATCTGTATCTGCCGAATCGGATACCACATTATTGTGCCACTCATCCATATCAGCTGAATCGGATACATTGTCACTCATATCAATAGTACCGCCATCTGCTTGATTATCTGAATACCAATTACCTGTTTCAATCATTTCTTTTTGAACAGGCAATCCAACAGCATTTTGATTTAATACCGGTTGCATCTTTTGAATAATTTTTTGATTGGATTGTGCAATTGCCGTTGTCGTCATCAACCCACCCCAACATAAAATACTCAACAATAACAATCCACTTGATTTTTCACTAAACATACATCCCCCTTTAAAATGTCTGACCAAATAAATTTACCTTTCATTTGTCTAGGACAAATTCGGCAAAATTCAAGCCAAACATCCCCAAAAGTTGATGTCTTATACGTCATTTTTTCATTCTAATCAAAAAACGCCTTACATAAAGTAAAGCATTTTTTTTAATTTGCATATTATTCCCACTTTTTACAATTACTCATATATACATTCTGTAAAAAAAAGGACGTATTAGTGCAACAATTTTTTACACTTTTTTGCATTTTTTTTGATTTTGATTAAATATTTCAACTCAAACAACAATCTTTTATTTTCTTACAAATCCGATTTTTCCGATTCGAAGCGGGAAAAAAAGGTCCCTTTTTTTATAATCATTTCATAAATGTAACTTTATGATGCGAGGAAAATATGCAAATCAAACTGTATGAAACCGGTCGAAGCATGGTAGAAATGTTAGGTGTATTGGCAATTATTGGGGTTTTATCCGTTGCC
>JAFZGR010000220.1 GCA_017555325.1 Alphaproteobacteria bacterium
AAAAGAATCTAAAAATCCATTATTTATGAAGTTTAAGAGATACCGCGCTGTCAAAATTTTCTGTTTGTTTGGAAATATAATATAATTCACATCTCTACATATGATTTATGACAGGAAAAGGTTCATTACTTTTGGTCGCCCTATGTAAGGGTGCGATATCAGGTTTGCACAAAGGTTTAAAGATAGATATATTGCCAAGCATCCTCAAAGAGCTGTCCAATCATACCTAATTGGAGTTTATTTATATCTTTTTAATTTAAATACCCAAGACACCATATTTTTGTTGTGATGCTGGCGTATAAAATTCTTCTAAAACCGTAATCAATTCTTCTTTTGATGTGAAAGCGGCCTATTCTAGTGTTATAATTTAACACAATTTGTCAAAACTTTCAGCTCGATGTAAATTAATGACACGGGCTGTAAAAAAATCATTTGTATTAGATGAAATTTAACTTATTCTATTAATGATACATATCCGCAACATTCAACTTGGTTCAAGGAAAAATTTTTACCAGATCTTAAAAACAAAAAACGAATCTATATTGTTGCAGCGAATGAAATTAGCAGGATGTGTTTTACTTAAAAACACCAAAGAAGAAAAGAAAATTTGCACACTCTTTGTTCATCCGAAGTATAGAAAACAAGGTCTGGGCAGAAAACTGCTGGAACAAACACTGTTAGAATTGGGAGAACACCCGTTGATAACCGTTGCTGATAGAAATATAGCACAGCTAATGCCTCTTTTAAAGAAAAAAGAATTCCATCTATCTGCTGTTAAAAAAAGCATCTATCGTCCTGAAAATACAGAATATTATTTTAATGATCAAAAAGCAGATATAATAAAAAAATGGCCTTATTCCTGTTTTAATTCATAGAATGAATCAAAGATAAATTACAAAATAAAACCACTAACAAATAAATTTATTGACAAGCAGAATTTGTTTTTGTACGCTTCATTTATTATTACCAAAAGGAGCAGACATTATGAAAACATATTACATTGTTAGTGGTGGTTTTGACCCCATTCATGAAGGACATATTGAAATGATTAAAGAAGCCGCCCAAGCAAGTGACGGTGTTATTGTTTTGGTAAATTCCGATGAATGGTTACAACGCAAAAAAGGAAAAGCCTTTCACAATTTCCACACTCGTAAAACAATTTGTGAGAACTTAAAAGGGGTTATTTGTGCTATCGGATTTGATGATGCGGATGATTCGGCTTCGGAAGGTATTCGTTTGGTACGCAAACGCTATCCGAGTGATAGATTAGTTTTTGCCAATGGCGGAGACCGAGGAAAAGATAACATTCGGGAAGATGCCGTCTGTGAAGAATGTCATGTTGAAAAAGTATTTGGCATTGGCGGTTCAAACAAAGCAAATTCATCTTCTTGGATTTTAGAAAACTGGAAAAAATAAACATATAATATTGAATATGGTTCATTATCACACGCCAATATCAATTGTTTAACTTTATACAATGTAAAATACAAATTTTCCTTTACTGTACGATTTAAGTATTTTGATTTGAATACTCATTAATACACAACAAACAAAAACCTTAAAAATATTTTTGCTTCTATACCTATCTACAAGAATATTTCACCTTCAGAGCAAAAAACAACACCTGTAAAATCTGTCTTTCTTTTTATAATACATTCTTTGCTGACACTTATTTAAAACGAATATTTTAAAATTATACTATTGAAAAAGAATAAAAATATTAAATTTTAACTGCAAGTATCATTGCAAAAAAAGTACGTATAATTGCAATCTTTTTTTTACATTTTTAAAACTTTTTTAGAAGTTCTTGATTTTTAATACTTCTTTTTGATTTTAAAAGATAATTTTTTCATTTTTTATGCCTTTTTTGATACTTTTTTATTTTTTCGATTCGAATCGGGAAAAAAAGGTACTTTTTATTACACTTATAGGTGGATGCAAATAATTGTTTTCCAAAAGAGACTAACGGCGGAAAACCGCCAAAGAAAAGCTTTTATTCGTTCAGGGAACGAAGAAAAAGTACTCAAAAGATGAAAGGAAGAGACAAATGAAAAAAATGAATCAGGACGTTCAATGGTTAAAATGCTTGGCGTTTTGGCTATTATCGACGTTTTATCAGTTGGTGGTATTGCTGGTTACACAATGGCTATGAATCGTTATCTTGCAAACGAAGTTGTTGATATGGCTAATAAGTATGCTGTAATTGCATACTCTGCATTTATGACGGGAAAAATGATGAATAATGGTAATGAAGAGGCAGGACAAAATGCTATTCCAAAATTTAAGGATACAGGCTTGTTTGGTACCAATACTTCCGTTAATGGAACAACGATTGGCAAAGCAAGTATTGCCGGAGAAAATGCAATTTCAATTGAATTAACATTTGATTCTCCGTCCGTTTGCCGTGCTGCTGCAACTTCGTTAGGTATTAAACCGGATTCTACCTCAACTGTTAATGTTACAGATAAAGATACGGGAGAAGCAACACAAGAAACAGTTACAGCAGGTTGTAGTTCGAATAAAAAATTAACTTATGTCTTTACACAAAGCTAATTGATGAGCGAGTTAGCCACATAAAAAATTATGTGGTTAGACGGCAGTGTTAAACGTTTTTTTTGAGTTCCCCGTTTTTCACTGCCTCTTGTTTTTTATTTTTATCTATTCCGATTTACACTATCAGCATATAAAAACATCGCTGCTTCTCGTAAAGAATTATCATAAACACGGTGTCATTGTCGTAACAAAATTCTAAAATAAATTCGGGGAAATGCAAAAAAAACACAAAACAATGATGAAACAAAATACAAAATAATAAATTAACGAATAGAATTTTTACAACTAAACTTAATAAACATAATAAAATTTTGATTACTTATATTCAAATTTTACTTGATTTTCAATTTGAAATGATGTATAAATGTATCGCTTTTGTAGGTACAAAGGTCAAAGGTTAATTCACCCCTGGAGGTTTCTCCTTTGTTTGATTATTATTTTTAAAAAGGATTTTTATTATGTCAATTTCTCAATTAAATGCAGTTAAACGTGAAAAAGCTGGTAAGGGGGCCTCTCGCGCAAAACGTCGTGAAGGGTTCGTTCCTGCCGTTATTTACGGAGATAAAAAAGAACCGTTAATGATTGCTTTGGAAGAAAAAATTGTTGTTGCCGAAATGAACAAAAAAGGCATCTGGACACGTCAATTTGATATCGTTGTTGATGGCGAAAGCAATCATGTATTATGCCAAGACATCCAAAAACATCCCGTTTCTTCCCGTCCGATGCACGTTGACTTTTTGCGTATTTCAAAAGACGCTGTTTTAACAATGGATATTCCTGTTCGTTTCGAAAACGAAACAATTTGTCCGGGTATCAAATTGGGTGGTGTATTAAACGTTGTTCACAGAACGTTATCTGCAAAATGTAAAGCTGACAATATTCCAGAAGCATTTATCATTGATTTGGCAAAAGTTGAACTGGGTTCATCTATTTCTGCTTTTTCTATTAAAATGCCTGAAGGTGTCACATTGTCTGCAACAGAAGATTTCACAGTTGCAACAATTGTTTCAACAGGTTCTGATTCAGCAGAAGGATAATTTTATATGATTTTGTTGGTCGGTTTAGGAAATCCGGGTTCGGAATATGCCCAGACTCGCCACAATATCGGATTTATGGCGGTGGACAATCTTGTCCGCCGCTATCAATTTCCCGATTTTAAATCTAAGTTCAAAGGCGAAATTTCTCAGGGAAAAATCGGCACGGAACCGGTTTTGTTTTTAAAACCGCATACGTATATGAACTTATCGGGAGAATCCGTTCAGGCTGTCTGTTCGTTTTACAAAATTCCGATTAATCAGGTCATTGTCATTCATGATGATTTAGATTTGCCGGTCGGAAAAATTAAGGTTAAACGAGGGGGCGGCGCTGGCGGACATAACGGATTAAAAAGTGTTGATGCCCATTTAGGAAATAATTATATGCGTATTCGGGTCGGTATATCAAAACCCATTATTAAAGAACAAGTTGTTGATTGGGTGTTATCAAAATTTTCAACACAAGACAAAAACATTTTAGATGAATCATTTGATTTTA
>JAFZGR010000221.1 GCA_017555325.1 Alphaproteobacteria bacterium
ATTCCAACTGTTTTGAAAAGAATACAATATCTCTTTTTAATTCGGCTTCCATATCAGATGCTAATCCACAGTTTTCCAATTTATTCAACATATCCGCATTTATTTGAATAATTTTATCCGCCAACTCAACCCGACGGCTAATCGGACACGTTTTGGGACGCCCGATGTAATTGGGAACATCCATACCCAAATGTGGTGTAGCATATGCCATTTCAGCTTTATAACGATCTAATAATCCCTTGCCCCGCAAAATAATCATCATTGGACTGGAAGCATCCCGATATGTTTTTTCGGCTTCGGCCTGCATTTCCTGAAACATTTCAAACGGATGATATTGGTCAATTACAACATCATATAATTCTTCACACAACTGGGCCGTTCGAAAAGCCTTCATTGTTGAATCATTTTCTGCATTTTCCGGTACAGCATACGGAACAAAACAAACTTGTGGAACGGATGTAGTTGTCATAATATTCTCCTTAGATTAATATAGATATGAGTATACCTTATATTTTCAATTACTGCAAGTATCTTTAATAAGAACGTGAGAGAATTCTGCGTTTTTCAATATCCCATTCCCGTTTTTTAATGTCTTCTCGCTTATCGGCATGATTTTTACCGACAGCAACGGCTAATTTAACTTTTGCAACCCCTCGACTGTTAAAATAAAGTTCCAACGGAATAAGCGTTTTACCTTTTTGTTCAATTAATCCCCTGATTTTATTAATTTCTTTTGTGTGCAACAATAATTTTCTCGGACGTGTTGCCGATTGAGGCACAAATCCGCCTTTTGCTGCGCCATATTCCATAATATGTGCATTAATTAAATAAAAAGCGCCCTCCTCATACGAGGCATAACTTTCGTTAATGGTAGCATGTCCTGCCCGCAATGATTTAACTTCACCACCTGTCAGCATGATCCCCGCTTCATATGTATCTTGTATCATATAATTAAAGCGAGCTTTTCTGTTTGTTGCGACCGAACCGGTTGTAATAAGTGTTTTTCCCATTATCTGTCCTTAATTTGTTTGAATATGAAATGCCTGTACAAACGGCAACAAAATATGTTGTTCCGTTTCAGACAACATCGGAAATATTACATCATAAATTGTTTGATGATATATTTTTAACCATTCTTTTTGTTCATCCGTCAACCGATTAAACTCGATTAACCGATAATCAAATGGTATAAACAGCAAATTTTCAAATCGAATGCCATTATTCTGTGTTTGAACAGCTAACAACATATTTTCTAACCGAATACCAAACGCATCCGCTTCACTGTAAAATGCCGGTTCATTGGAAAAAACCATTCCAGCACGAATACCTAACGTATCGTATTCGCTGACAATTGGCGGCATTTCATGAACAGCAAGCATCAATCCGATTCCGTGACTGGTTGCATGCAAATAATCAGCCTTATCCTGTCGTAACCAATGATGTGCCTTTTTATCCATTTGAGCCGTACTTTCGCCTGTTGTCAAGGTGGACAATGCCATATCGATATGCCCTTGTAAAACCTGTGTATACCGTTTTTTCATCAGACTTGTTGCTTCCCCGACAGCAATGGTTCGGGTCATATCGGTTGTGCCGTTTAAATAATGTCCACCGGTATCAACCAACAACAATGGGGCTTCTGTCAGTTTTTTATTCGAAAATTCATCTGCCCGATAATGTGCCAATGCCGCATGTTCGCCAACAGCTGCAATCGTTTCAAAACTATCTGCAAAATACAAGCTATCTTCATGCCGAAGATCAATCAGCTTCTTATCGCATTGAATCTCATCAATTTCTGCCTTATTTTGCTCAATCCATGCCAAAAAACGACAAATTGTTTTACTTTCTGATAAACAGGCTTGTTTGATGTTCTGAATTTCAACCGAATTTTTACAGGCTTTCCATACTTGAATAATATCAGGTACTTTTTCAACAATTGAAATTTCGGATAAGCGTTCAAATAACGCAACGGAAGCAGAAGATGTATCAATCGCAATCCGTTTACCATTTAACAGGTGTATTGTTTGTTCATTCAATGGGGTATATTTTCCTGTGTTATCCACAAAACCCCGCTCAAACACAACCGGATATTCCAACACTGTTTTAGCGCGCTTATTTAACAACCACGACACATTTTCAGGAGATGATACAACGTATGCATCCCATTTGTTTTTTTGAATATGTGTCATTAACCGATTTAATTTGCTTTCCGTTGTTTCACCGGCAAATTGTATGTCATAATCAAAAACATCCGTCTGCACAAAAATATCATCCCCGAACCAGGCACAAAAAACATCACTGGAAACAGGAACAAGCTGCACATTTTGTTCGGTTAAAACTCTTTCAAACCGTTCTTTCCACGAAACGGAATACGTTTGCGGATTGTAAGCAACTGTTTTCCCCGATAAGTGCTGATTTATCCACTGCGACGGGTTTGTTTCGCTGGGTACTTCATATACAACAAAAGGACTTTGCTGTTTAGCCTGAATGGTATAACGGGAATCCACAAACAAAACATCTTTATCTTTTGTTATTAAAGCCAAACCGGCAGAACCTGTAAAACCGGAAATTTTCTGTAATTTAACGGCATCGGGCGGATAGTATTCCCCCAAAAAAGAATCCGTTCTTGCAATTAAAACGGCATCGGCATATCCATCATTTATATATTTTTTAACAGATTGATAAGCCTGTTTATCCATTAACATTCTCCTTTTTGAACAACAAGTGTACTCCATCCCTTTATTCGATATCGGCGAACAAATTTTAAACCGATATCCGTGTGTGATTTTAAAACCCACCGTTCTTGACGGGTTAAAAAACCGGAAAGAATGGCCTGTCCGCCTTCGGTTAAATGATTTTTTAAATCAGCAGCCATATCCATTAACGGACGAGCCAAAATATTACATAAAATCAAATCATATTTTTCCGAAACACCGGCATATCCATCACTTTGCCAAACATGCATTAAATGTGTCAATTTATTTTGTTCGGCATTAAGAATGGCAACACGAACGGATTCCGGATCAATATCAACGGCATCCACCGGTTTATTAAACGTTTTGGCATAAGCCATTGCCAAAATACCCGAACCACACCCAACATCCAAAACCGTTTTGGGCGTAAAATCCAAATTGTTTAAAGCTTCCAAGCAACCGTGTGTTGTTTGATGTTCCCCTGTTCCGAATGCAGTTGCGGCATCAATCTGTAACGGAATTTTATCTGCCGGTGGTTCATCAGTAATGTGCGAGCCGTAAATGTAATATTTTCCGATTGTTAACGGTTTAAAACTTTGATAACATTCCACAAGCCAATTTTTATCCGGCATCGGAACAATTTCGGTTAAAGGCACATCAATTTCAGCGTGTTTTGAAGCATTTTCCAAACAAAAACGAACTTCTGCATCATCCGGTTTCCCTTCAAAGATAGCCTGCAACTCCCATTTTCCTTTATCAGGTCCGTGTTCAATCATAACGGTTAAAACGGCAGCGGCAATATCTTCCAAAGCCGACTCAAAAACAGGAACAACTTTGGGCGGTAATAAAAATTTCATTTCATAATTTTGAACGGTATCCATTTTTAAACTCCTTGAATTAATATATTAGGCATTATTTCAGAATTTAATCAAAATTGCAAGATTTGAATTATTTTTTGTTGATAAAAAAACAAAATTCACGTCAAGAATAAATAAATTTGAAAAATAAATAAATAACAACCTGATTTATTTTTAGGAAAACAAATAAAATATTGCAATTTACAAATGTTTTTGCTATATACAAAGAAATATGATTAAAACAGAAAAGGAAAGAACATGAAAAAACAAACACCTGTCGATGAAGCAGAACAAATCCAACAAGCTATTTTAATGCGTGAATTGGAAGAAGAAATCCAAAAAGAAAAATTATTAAATCTTTGGAAAAAATATCGTGTTCCCTTTATCGGAACAATTATTGCCGTTATTGCTTTTACCGCCGGAAATGAAATTTATCGGTCTTGGTATGAAAAAGTTAAATTGGCAGAATCAAATCAATTTGAGCAAGCTATTGTTTTAAATGTGACAAAACAAACAGAAGATGCTCAAAAAATCTATCAGAATTTAATTGCTGAAAGCAAAACGGGATATGGTGCTTTATCCGAAATGCGTTTAGCCCAAATTGCGTTTGATAAAAATGATACCGCCGGTGGATTGGCTCATTTAAAAAATGTGATGAACAATACAGATCTTCCGACAGAAATTCGTTCAATTGCCCGCTTATCTTATGTCGGGCATCAGGTTGATACAGCGGAACCAAATGTTTTGTTAAATGAGTTAAATCCGTTATTAACACAAACGAACACGGCTTTATATGCTTCTGTTGCCGAATTGCATGCTGTTTTATTGTTAAGACAGGATAACAAAACACAGGCAAAAGATGTTTTAACAAAAGCCGTTAATTTACCGTCTGTTTCAGAAGAATCAAAAAAACGGTTAAATGCACTACTCGGTATCATTAAATAAAAC
>JAFZGR010000222.1 GCA_017555325.1 Alphaproteobacteria bacterium
AAATGTACTGATTTCAACGAATTCTTCAAAAAGTGTTTTTGCCCGTTTGGTTAACTCTTCAAAACTTTCCCCATTTGGGCATCGTAATGATAAATCAATATTTTCCGAATTCAAAAATGCATGTATGATTTCTGGATATTTTTCAGTAGCCTCTGCCATTGTCAACCCATCTAAATCCCCTAAATTCATTTCTTTTAATTTGTTATCACGAAGAAGAGGAACACGAAAAAACGTATTAACGATTTCAGCTGTTTGTCGTGCACGAGTTTGTGGAGATGTATACATAATTTCCAGTTGTGCATTTTTTAATTTTTGAGCAATTACTTTTGCTTGTTCTCGTCCCTTTTCCGTTAACGGTGGCTTATGAATATGTCCTTGTAAAACATTTTTTACATTTAATGTACTTTCACCATGACGAAAAAAATAAATATGCTTCATTGAAAATTTTATCCTTTGTATGTTTACTTTACAAACATACAGAAATTTATACCAAAATGCAACAAAAAATAAAAAAAGAATTTCATTATTAAAATTTAAATATCTTTTTTTTTGACAATTTTAGGTGAAATTCGATCTGAAAATACTAACTTTTGTATTTATTTTATAAAAAGCAATAAAAATAGACCTATATAAAAAATAATTATCAAAATAGGAGAAACAATGAAAAAAATATTATTCGTATTCGCTTTACTGCTTGCTGCCTGTAATACTTCGCAATCGACAATTGTTGTTCCAATGTATTCCGCTGATACCTCATCTTATATTGGAAAAGTCATTTTTAGCGATACCGCCAAAGGTTTGAGAATACAAACTGATTTAACCAATCTTCCTTTCGGAGAGCACGGATTTCATGTGCATGAATATCCTAACTGTAATATAGGCACAAACAAAAAACATCAAATCGAATCGGCTTTGGCTGCTGGAGGACATTATGATCCGGAAAAAACAGGAAAACACCTAGGTCCCAATGGTGGTGGGCACAAAGGAGATTTACCAAGATTAATCGTTTTGAAAAATGGAAGGACGCAACAAGTTTTTTATTTAGCGAGTATAAAAACAGTGGATTTTGTAAATAAATCTTTGATGATTCATGCAGGTGGAGATAATTATAAGGATACACCTTTACCATTAGGTGGTGGAGGTAAACGTATTGCTTGTGGTATTATCGAAAAATAAAATTACTATTTAACGTTGCAAGTGTTTTTATATGGAGGAACAGTTTTCGTTGTTTTTTCACACCGATAAATACTTTTTGTTGGTGTGAACAAGCGACATGAAAATGATTCCGTTTTGTCTAAAACAGCAATTCTATTTGTTTTGGCGCATTCATTTTCAGCCAAGGCATCAATATCGGATTGTTCCCCGACAAAACCATGACATATGACGGGAAAATCATCTGTTGAAGAACCAATGGGCTGAATTTGTCCTGCTTCACGACGGGCATCAATAAATGGTTGAAACTGAGAACATCCGTTTAATAAACAAACACAAAGTATTCCACTAAATAAAAAAGTCTTCCACTGCATAAATCCACCTAAAAAAAGGCCTTGCCAATTTACAAGACCCTTTATCTTTATTGTTTAATAATTTCTGTTTTTCAAAATAGTTGCTAACCGCTGTGCTGCTTCTTTTTCTTCTATTTTATGAACAAGTGCATATTCGGGGGCAAACAGACCCATTGCTTGATCATAAATTTGCCGTTCACTGTATGTTTGTTCATGTTTATCAGGATCTTTATATAAATCACGTAAAACTTCCGCCAAAGCAATCGGATTACCTGATTTTATTTTTTCTTGATATTCCTGAGAACGACGGCTCCACTGAACCCGTTTAATTTTAGCTTTACCTGTTAAAACTTGTTCAGCTGAATCCATAGTGGCACAAGAAGACAGTTGCCGTAAAGCTGTTGCTTCCTTCTTAACACTAGATACCGGAATTTTAACAGTGGCTTTATCTTTATTAAAATTCACAGAAATAAAATCCAAACTTTGACCCCCGATATTTTCTGATTTAATTTCAGTTATCTGACCAACACCACGAGCAGGGTAAACAACAAAATCACCAGGATTAAACGTGTATTCATCTTTTGCCATATTTCACTCTCCTTAAAATTAACTGTACTAACAGGGTGAGTATAACATATTTTTCGAAATTTTCAAACAAAAAACAGAATATTTTTTATTTTTTTCAAATAAAAAAGCTCTAAAAATATTAATTTTTGAAAAATACAAAAAACACTTGCATTTTAAAACAAATGATGATAAAATACAATTTAATTGAATGGGTCTGTAGCGCAGTTGGTTAGAGCTGGCCGCTCATAACGGTCTGGTCGGGGGTTCGAGTCCCTCCGGACCCACCATCTATAAAAAGAGGATGTTTCTATCCTCTTTTTTTTGTGCCTTGATGAGGCTTCAAAAGCCCAGTGTTTGTGGGGTTTGTAAGATTCGGCATTTCATTTATGATGTGAATATATAAACCACCGCCAAGAGATTTTTCATTAAA
>JAFZGR010000223.1 GCA_017555325.1 Alphaproteobacteria bacterium
AAAAAAATCTCAAAAAGTGAAAAAAAAAATGTTGCAAATATACGTATCTTTTATTACACTCATTTCATTAAGATAATTTTAAAAGAAGAGGAAAATGTGAAAATTAAAGTTAATGAAACCGGTCGGAGTATGGTAGAAATGTTGGGTACGTTAGCCATTATCGCCGTGTTAAGTGTTGCCGGTATAATGGGATATAAGTTTGCCATGATGAAATATGTTGCCAATTTATTAGTACAGGAAGCACACTTGGCTTATATTAATGAACAAGGTGCTTCAAAGCAAGAAAAAACCGACTGGACTTCTGTTAACTTTACACCAAAATGTGGATATAATATACTTACAGGAAAAGATGTTGATGGTGATATATTTGTACTTGTTAAAGCCATTGATAACTCTATGTGCAACCTACTTATGCAATTAGGTAATAACGATCATCTATCATTTTATCAGCAAATTGCATTTGAAAAAACAAATTATACAGCTGTGACAGAATGTACGCCCGAACCAATGGATATAGTTTTTGCATTTGAAGAATCACGTGCTCCCGGTAAAAATTGCGAAACGAATGCAGAATGTGTCAATTGGGAAGCAGGATATTGTAATATGGAGAGAGGTGTTTGTCAGGGGTGCCTTGCTGGAACAGAACCAAATTCATCTGGGATAGCATGTAATCCGATTTGCAATACAAAAACCGAAAGTGAATGTTGGAAAGGTGAAACACGGTGGTGTTGTGGCGGCAATACGATTTGTGGTGACAATTTAAATGAATGCAAAGAATCAGATGGGTTTTGTCGATATAGTTTTAAAAATATGAAATTGAAAGCAGAAGTTATTTGCCCCAGAAAACAATATTGTTATTTAGCATACACATCAAAAGGGTGTAACAATACGGTTGGAGATACAGGCAACAATCCACTCTGGGGTGTTTGTCTGAATATGGAAAATAATTTAAGTGATTTAGGTAGTTGCCCAATTGTGAAATAATAATAAATAAACAGAGGAAACCATGAAAAAACGATTATTAATATTGGCACTTTTACTTGTTTTACCAAATATGGCTTTTGCCAAATGTGATGGAGGAAAAATAATAATTGGTAATAATAATAAACATAATTATTGTATCAGCAAAAAAACAATGAATTGGTGGAGTGCCGTTGCGTGGTGTGAAGCAAATGATCGTCATTTAGCCACAAAAGATGAAGCATGTAATGGTGGATGTTCAAATATGAACGTTGGAGTTAACAAAGGTGCGTGGATAGCAAAAACATCAGGAACAGATGGGGCTAGCCGTATTCATCTTATGACAGATCATTTGGTTACTTCTAAGCTAACCTACAGTGGAAACGTTGCTTTGTGTTATTAACTCTGGTTGATTTTTATAACCCTTTTATAAAAAAGAGATGGATAGTGAACTTTACTTGAATTAAAGGTAAAATAATTTGAAACGTATGGAAGTATATTGTTTAGAATTTTGTAACGACAAGATAAAATGATAATCCTAATCTGAATCAAATTCAATTTGAGTACATGAATGAAGTGTGAGTAGTTTAAATTTTAAATGTCAAAATACGTTATTTTTTTATTATCATATTTGAGACAAATCTGGTCTCTCGTATGGGATCATCACTCAAACATTATAAAACCGTAACAAGAAAATGTCTTCCTGTAATAAAAGGGATGTTAAATTACAACACTTTTTTTTTACTTTTTGATGTTTTTTAATTTTAAATAAATTCTTCAATTAAAATAATAATCTTTTATCCAATTTTTCCATTTTGTATCGGAAAAAAAGGTCCTTTCTATTACACTTACTTTATAAATACGGCTTTGTAATTGTGAGGAGAAAGTTATGCGAATCAATCTGGATGAATATGGATGGAGTATGGTGGAAATCCTTGGGGTTTTGGCAATCATCGGGATTCTATCAATCGGTGGTATAGCAAGCTATCAATATGCGTATTCATCGTATCAAGCGGGACAGGTTCAGGATGTTATCGGCAAGGCTAAATTATTGGCAACATAAAATAATCGTTCTTCGCATGTAAAAGAAGTAGGACGTTTTGTGGAAAATATGTTATCTAAGTATAAACCGGACGATACGACACCAATGGTCACACATCGTGACGGGAAATACATCGTCGATTTATTTAACATCTCTGATTCAGTTTGCGAAAAACTCCAAAACAGACGTGACATATTCAATTCTATGCGAATTAGTATGACACCGGAAGCGTGTACAACAGCTGAAATGAATATGCAATTTACGTTTGACAGCATTGTCATCGGGGGAAGCAGTTCCGGTGGAGCGGAAAGCGGATATGATGACCCAAACAATCCGGATATAGGACGATGTCCGGATAAACAAGTATGGCGACAAAAGGAAGATGGGACATATGGTTGTGTTTGTCGACACGCATATGAATATGGAGAAGATTGTACCCGATGTGAACCGCCTCGCAGTTGGAATCAAGGTAACCAGAGTTGTCAATGTCCGGCAGATAGAACAACAGATGAAGATGGTTTAACGTGTAGTGTTTGTATTGTTTCAAATAAAATATTTAATATGATTACAAACACTTGCGAATGTCCGCCGGAAATATCTTTTGAAGATCCGGTAAACGGAAATTGTATTTTGTTGGAGGATGAAATTCCGGAAAATATTGATGAATCGAATAATTAAAAACAAAGTTATTCGTCAACTGAGTGATATTTCTATAAAAAAATGCTTGATTTTAAGCCTTTTTTCCTGATAAAATAAGAAAATAAACTATTATTAGGGAAAAGAAAATGGTTAAAATTGCCCCAAGCATATTATCTGCTGATTTTGCCCGTTTAGGGTGTGATGTCAAAGCACTTGATTCTGCCGGTGCTGACTGGATACATATTGATGTTATGGATGGACATTTTGTCCCTAATTTAACATTTGGTCCTGTTATTGTGGAAAGTATTCGTTCTTACACACAAAAAACATTTGATGTTCACTTAATGATGACAAATCCGGAAAATTTTATTACCTCCTTTGCAAAAGCCGGCGCAGACTATATCACTGTACATTTAGAAGCACAATCAAATATAGAATATCTTATTTCACTTATCAAAAAAGAGGGAAAAAAAGTCGGATTATCTATTTGTCCGAGCACACCGGTTGCTAAATTAGAACCATTTATTCCGTTAATTGATTTGGTTTTAATTATGTCTGTTGAACCAGGTTTTGGCGGACAAACATTTCAAGAAAAAGCACTGGAAAAAATTGTTTCTGTTAAAGAATTAATCGGCAAAAAACATGTTTTGGTTTCAGTTGACGGTGGCATTAATCAGATTACGGCACCAGCCTGTAAACTCGCCGGAGCAGACATCCTTGTTGCCGGCAGTTATATTTTTAAAAAGAAACCATATGCAATACAGATTCAACAATTAAAAGAGGGATAAATGACAAAAATAATGATTGTAGAAGATGAAGTCGGATTAGTTACCTTGTTAAAATACAATTTGGAAAAACAAGGATATGAAACGGTTGTATCAATGGATGGTAAAGATGTTATGCCCACGGCGTTATCCGAAAAACCGGATTTAATTTTATTAGATTGGATGTTACCCAACATTCCGGGAATTGATTTGTGCCGGGAAATTCGCAAAACTTATGAATTAAGAAACACTCCAATCATTATGTTAACGGCACGTAGCGAAGAAGCTGACAAAGTAAAAGGATTATCATTTGGCGCTGATGATTACGTAACAAAACCGTTTTCCGTTCCCGAATTAATGGCTCGTATCATTGCCTTATTACGACGGGTAATGCCTGTTCAGGCACAAGAAAATCTATCATACGGAGATATTTTTATTGATTTCTCCAAAAGAAGAGTTATGCGTGGAGAACGCCACGTACATTTAGGTCCAACAGAATTTAGACTATTGCAATTTTTAATGGAAAAACCCGGACACGTTTTATCCAGAGAATCCTTATTAAAATCTGTATGGGGTGGTTCTATTCATGTGGAATTAAGAACAGTTGATGTCCATATTCGCCGATTAAGACGTGCATTAAATGATGCCGGAGAAAAAGATGTTATCCGAACAGTTCGTTCTGCCGGTTACGCTATTGATTTCAGCGATTCGGAAACAGATGAGATAATTGAAGACACAGAATAAAAACAACTCTCACTTATTTGTAATTTTTATCTGTTTTTTCCAACGGCTGTAAAGTTAAACTACCGGTTAACGGATTGCATTCTTTTAAAACAACCATTAATTTATCGCCTACCCGATAAATTTTTCCACGGGAACGACCGATTAAAATTTGTTTTTCATCATCATATTCATAATAATCACCGAACAATGTTTTAAAAGGAACAAAACCATCAATACCAAAAGACATCAACCGAACAAAAAGTCCAAAAGAAGTAATAGAAGAAATACGACCGATAAATTTTTCATTCACTTTATTTTTCAAATATCCGGCAATATATCGATCGATCGAATCTTGTTCGGCAGAAGCCGCTTGTCGTTCTGTATAAGATATATGTTGAGCCGTTTGGGAAAAAGTTGCCTCTTCTTCTTTGGTTAATCCACCCTCTCCTAATTTTAACGCACTGATAATGGCCCGATGAACCATAATATCGGCATAACGACGAATAGGAGACGTAAAATGAGCATATCGCATT
>JAFZGR010000224.1 GCA_017555325.1 Alphaproteobacteria bacterium
GGTTGTTTTCGGCATACAACATCCAAAATTTACTGATTACATTAAGCGAGCACGGAATGATTTTTATTTCAGCACAAAATCCAAGCGAACCCATTCAAATACCGACCCAAGCCAAAGAAGTTTTTGATGTTTCCGGTGCCGGAGATACGTCACTGGCAACACTCGGAGCATCTATCGGTGCAAAAGCAAATATAGACGATGCAATGACTTTGGCTAATTTAGCCTCCGGTATTGTTGTGGGCAAATTGGGAACAGCAACCGTTTCAGCATCTGAATTAGAAAATGTCGTTCAAACACAAGTCAATACAGGTAATCAATGGACTCAGTTAAAAAAAATCATTACCCTGCCCCAAGCAAAACAAATTGTGGAATCTGCCAAACAACAGGGACTGAAAATCGGCTTTACAAACGGCTGTTTTGATTGTTGCCATTTAGGACACCTAAATTCATTTATGGAAACAAAAAAACAATGTGATATCCTCATTGTTGCAATGAATGCCGATGTATCCGTTAAACGATACAAGGGTCCACTTCGCCCACTACAAGACGAAAAAACACGGTCCACACTCTTGGCATCTTTGGAATGCATTGATTACGTTATTGTTTTTGAAGAAGATTCCCCGATTAAAATCGTAGAAACACTCAAACCGGATATCATCGCAAAAGAAGGTTATCCGTTAGATAAATGGCCTGAAGCTCAACTGGTTTTAAATTACGGCGGACAAGCCCTGACTTTAAAACGAATTGAGGGATACGCCACATCAAACATCATACAAAAAATAAAAGGAGAAATAAATGCAAACTTATCTGAACAATCAATTTGAAGAATTATCTGCCGGCGTTTTAAAACTCAAAGAAAAAACACCGGAATTACTTAAAGTTGCAAAAACATGTGTTCAATCCATTCAACAAGGAAATAAAGTTATCTTTTGCGGGAATGGTGGTTCAGCAGCACAATCACAACATCTGGCAGCAGAATTGGTCGGACGATACAAACTGGAACGTGCGGCAATGAACGCCGTTTCATTAACAACGGACACCTCAAACATTACCGCCATCGGCAATGATTACGGATATGATGTTATTTTTTCTCGTCAACTGGAAGGAATCGGCAAAAAAGGGGATATTCTTATCGGTCTTTCAACCAGCGGGAATTCAAAAAATGTTGTTTTAGCTTTTGAGCAGGCAAAAAAAATGGGCATTCAAACCGTTGCCTTTGTCGGCAACAAAGGCGGAAAAATGCAAAATTTTGCCGATTATACCCTTGCCGTTCCTGCCGAAACATCAGCACACATTCAAGAAATGCATATCACACTCGGACATTTATTATGTGATTTGATTGAAAGGGAAATCCATGCATAAAGCCCTGTTTTTAGACAGAGACGGCACAATCAATATTGATTACGGTTATGTCTATCAATCGGAAAAATTTCATTTTATCGACGGGATTTTCGATTTATGCCAAACAGCACAACAGTTGGGATATTTGATTATTGTCATTACCAATCAATCCGGTATTTCCCGTGGATATTTCACTGAACGGGACTTTCAAAAAATCAATACACATATGACAAATGAATTCCGAAAAAACAACATTCACATAACGGATGTATTTTACTGTCCCGATTTAACCGGACCGAACAGAAAACCCAATACGGGAATGTTTTTATCTGCTCAAAAAAAATATCATATCAATATGAGTCGGTCTGTTTGTATCGGGGATAAAGAACAAGATATTCTTGCCGGTACAAATGCCGGTTGTGGTAAAAATTTGTTATTTCGAAATAACTTTCAACAAATCAAGGAGGCCTTATGATTATTGTAACAGGCGGAGCCGGCTTTATCGGCTCAAATATTGTTGCCAAACTGGAACAGCGTGGATATAAAGACATTGTTGTCATTGATTGGCTCAGCAATGGCGACAAATGGAAAAACATTTCAAAGCGAGAATTGGCAGGAATTGTTCCACCCGAACAAACACTTGAATATTTACGGGAACACAAAGAAGAAATTGATGCCGTTATTCACATGGGGGCAATCTCCGCTACAACAGAAACAAATGCCGATTTAATTATCCGTTCAAATTTCACGTTAAGTTGGGATTTATGGTGTTTTTGTCGGGATAACGATGCACAATTTATCTATGCTTCATCAGCAGCAACATACGGCAATGGCAATCACGGATTTTCCGATAATGATGATATCATTTATTTAAATCAACTGACTCCACTCAATCCCTATGGATGGAGTAAAGCACTGTTTGATCGAAAAATTGCACGAGAAGTTTTGGAAAAACGCCGAACACCACCCCAATATGTCGGATTAAAATTTTTTAATGTTTACGGACCGAATGAATATCATAAAGACGGACAAAAAAGCGTTGTTGCCCACATTTTTCCGGATGTAAAAGACAACAA
>JAFZGR010000225.1 GCA_017555325.1 Alphaproteobacteria bacterium
ACACCCATAAGCACATTCAGATTGAGCAATTTCATTAGTATGATGAGGAAAGATCAAATCAACCCCCCCCACATGCATATCTATCGGTTGTCCTAAATATTTACGAGCCATGGCAGAACATTCCAAAGACCATCCCGGACGCCCTTTACCAAAAGGCGTATCCCAATAGACATCTCCGTCTTTTTCTGTATAAGCTTTCCATAACGCAAAATCTTGCACATCTTCTTTATCATATTCATCTGCTAATCGGCCGTCAGCATTTGCGCGTAATTTTTCAGGTTCAATACCGGCCATTTTTCCATAATCCGAAAATGTACTGATTTTAAAGAAAACATCACCTGATTTTGCCTTATATGCATGACCTTTTTCTAACAATAATTGTATCAATTCAATCATAGAATCAATTTCTTCTGTTGCACGAATAATGTAATCTGGTTTTTTTATATGCAATGATGTACAATCTTTAAAAAAGGCTTCAGCATAAAAATCTGTAAATTCCCGTAAAGCCTTACCTTGGGCTCGAGAATCACGAATAGTTTTATCATCAACATCTGTCAAATTCATGGCAAACGTGACGTTAAATCCTTTATATCTCAAATACCTGTTAAGCAAGTCATAAAAAATATAAGCTCTTAAATTTCCGATATGAGCATAGTTATAAATCGTCGGACCACAACCATAAAAACGAACTTCATTTTCTCTAATCGGTTTAAAATCCTGTTTTGAATGTTCGGCTGTGTTAAATAATTTTAACATGTCTATGGGCTCCTTATTTTGCAATGATTGATAATTGTGTATATCATATTTTCAAAAAAAAACAAGTAAAAAAAGCACTGTAGATTGTTCAAAAAAATTATCCCCAAAGCATTCTGAAACATTATCAAAAAAAATAAATTATATTAGTTGAACCTGTGAGTATTGTGGATAACTTTTTTTTATTTTTGTTGACAGTCTTTTTTGATTGGGTCCGACTCGTTATATCTCTTTTATTTTAGCTATACAGGTGATTCGTTTTCTTTTAACTTATACCTCTTTTTAGATGTGTGTGTTTTTTTTATGTATGCGCATATATTGTTATTGTTTTACCGTATTGTTATTATGCTTGTTTGTTTATCCACAGAAAAAAAAGTTATCCACAGATTATTTATATATGAATTCTTTTAGCTTGCGTCTTTTTTATTTTACTGTATTATGTACAATATATAACAAGGAGTCTTTTTATGCGTGAAATAGTTTTTGATACAGAAACAACAGGATTAGATCCTTTTCAAGGTGACAGGGTTGTTGAAATCGGGTGTGTTGAGTTGATAAATCATGTTCCAACAGGTAGAACATATCATCAATACCTTAATCCAGAGCGCTCTATGAGCGAGGAAGTTGTAGCTGTACACGGTTTGACGGAACAATTTTTGTCTGACAAGCCTAAATTTAGTCAAATTGTGGATGAATTTTTAGCATTTATTGGCTCAGATTCAATGCTTGTAGCCCATAATGCTTCCTTTGATATGAAATTTTTGAATGCTGAATTATCATGGGTTGGATATCCACCGTTATCGTGTGATCGGGTTATTGATACTCTTATTTTAGCTCGGAAAAAATTTCCGGGATCGCGCGTGAATTTAAATGAGTTGTGTAAACGGTTTCATATTGATAATTCTGCTCGAACTGTCCATGGAGCGTTGCTTGATAGTGAATTATTAGCAGATGTTTATTTAGAATTGCTTGGGGGAAGAGAACCTGGATTAATATTAGATAAAAAAATACCTGTTCAGACAATTGAAAATAAATCTGTTCAAATAGCATCTGTACAAACATTGCAACGCGAATATAGAGAACCTCGGTCGTTTGATGTTGTTCAAGATGAGTTGGAACAACATATTGATTTTATTAAAAAAATAAAAAACAATCTATGGGGTGTTGAATGAGAAATTTTATCTTTTTTATTTTTACTTTCTTTGTTATTGGGGTCGGAAATGCTCAGATGATAGATGTTTTGTCTAATATGGCTATTCAAGGTCAAATGACTGGACAATCTGCGGGGCAAATTAGTACTGCTTTCTCAATGATACAGCAAAATCAAATTGTTAATCAAATGAGTATGATTATTATGAATGCAAAAATGAATTCAAATTATACGAGTTTGAACAAGAAACATTTTTCTGATATAAATTTATCTCAGATCGACTGGAATATTGGACCATATTCCACTACGAGTTTTTTTATTGAATTAAAAAATATTGATAAGAATTTGTGTCTTAAATTATTACAATCGTTTAATTATTCGAAAAAAGTTTATATTAATGGAATAGAAACAAAATCTTGTTCTGTAAAAAATAATGTAAAATTTATTTTTGATTAACTATTTGTTTTTAATTGTAAAACCGGGTGTTTCACGTGAAACATCCGGTTTTGTTATAAAATAATACTTGCAATCGTTAAAAAAAAAAGTTAATGTTTTATTAATAAATTTTTATTTTTTTTCTAGAAGGATGGTTTCACGTGAAACAATTAATAACCAAAATTGAACAAGCAATTCCAGCTTTAAAAAAGTATGAAAATTTTATTCATAAATGGCAAAAAGCGATTAATCTTGTTTCAAAAAAAGATATTGAGTTTTTATGGGAGCGTCATATTTTAGATTCTGCACAGGTTTATTTTTATTTGCCTGTAAATGCTAAAATTTTAATTGATTTTGGATCTGGTGGTGGTTTTCCGGCACTTGTTATCGCTATATTAAATAAATATTTAAAAGGTTCTTTAACTGATATTTATTTAATTGAAAGTGATATTAAAAAATGTGTTTTTTTGCAAGAGGTTGCAAGAGAGTTAAATTTATCTGTTCATATTGTTAATGATAGAATTGAAAAAGTGAAAGATATAAAAGCAGATATTATAACAGCAAGAGGATTTGCATCTGTAAAAGATATTTTAACATATAGTATTCCTTTTTTGCAAAAAAATACAGAGTTTTTATTGTTAAAAGGTGTTCAGACAGAACAAGAGTTAAAAGATACTGGTTTTTCTTTTAATAAAAAATTGAGTAATAGTTGCTTGTCTGGAAATGGTTATATCGTTCAATTATCGGAGGTTAAAAAAAATGCATAAACCACGGATATTTTCTGTGTCAAATCAAAAAGGTGGGGTAGGGAAGACAACAACAACCATTAATTTAGCGACAGCTTTGGCTGCAGTCAATAAAAAGGTTTTAGTTGTTGATTTAGATCCTCAAGGTAACGCTACTGTTAGTGTTGGGTCTCGCCGTAGGCAAGGGTCGCAAAATTCTTATACATTATTGATGGGGAAAGATTTAATTCAAACTGCCGCTGTTGAAACTGAGATTCCAAACTTGTATATTTTACCTGCAAGTCAAGAATTATTAGGTGTTGATATTGAATTAGCCGAAATGGAAAAACCACAGTTTTATTTGAAAAAAGCTTTGTCTAATTTGGATAATTTTGATTATGTTTTTATTGATTGTCCTCCAGCGGTTGGTTTGTTAACAATGAATGCTTTAGTTGCGTCTGATTATGTTATTATTCCTGTTCAATGTGAATATTTGGCATTAGAAGGTGTTGCTGATTTGATGAAAACAATTGACCGCGTAAAACGAAATTTTAATCCAAATTTAACATTACATGGAATTGTTTTAACCATGTTTGATGGGCGTTCAAATTTATCAAAATCAATTGTTGCTGATGTTAAAGAATATTTTAAAGATTCGGTTTATGATACATTAATCCCGAGAAATGTACGTATTCCAGAAGCTCCTTCACATGGAAAACCAGTTATGATTTATGATGTTAAAAGTGTTGGGGCAAAAAGTTATATTCGGTTAGCGGCAGAAGTATTGAATAGAGAAAAGGAGTTATTGAAAAATGGATAAGGGACTAGGTTTAGGACGTGGATTAAGTGCTTTAATGGGGGATGATGATATTGTTCAAACTCCTGTAAGTCTTGATACTGAAAATAAGACAAATGTTGTTCTTTATAAGGAAATGTCACAAATTGTGCCTGGTATTTTTCAACCACGTCGTGTTTTTTCGACTGAAGCTTTAGCTGATTTAGTTGTATCAATTAAGGAAAAAGGTGTGTTGCAACCATTATTGGTTCGCAAGAATCCCCGGCAACCGGAAACATTTGAAATTATTGCTGGCGAACGTCGTTTTAGAGCTTCTAAAATGGCTGGTTTAACAAAAGTTCCGGTTATTGTTAAAGATTTTTCAGATAAAGAAGCTTTAGAGGTTGCTATTATCGAAAATTTGCAACGTGAAGATTTGAATCCGTTAGAGGAGGCTGAAGCATATAAACGTTTGTTAAAAGAATTTGATTATACACAAGATGATTTGTCCAGAGTGTTAGGGAAAAGTCGTAGTCATTTAGCAAATATGATGCGATTGTTAGAATTGCCTCCAGAAGTAAAATTAATGTTAGAAAAAAAAGAATTAACAGTAGGACATGCAAGAGCTTTATTAACAGCTGAAAATCCTGTTTCTTTAGC
>JAFZGR010000226.1 GCA_017555325.1 Alphaproteobacteria bacterium
TAATTCAACTAAAACAACAATCTTTCATTTTCTTAAAAATCCAATTTTCCCGATTCGAAGCGGGAAAAAAAGGTCCCTTTTATTGCAACTCGCTATAATAACTATTATATTACGTAAATGGTTGTTTTTTTACGAATAAATTAAAATTTATTGTTTTTCTTTTTCTTTGATACATCATGCTACATCTGTCAGAGAATGGATGGTTTGTCCGATTTTTATATTGAGAAATATTTTGAAATCTAATTTTTCAAGAGAATTGACTGGTATTTGTAAGAAAAAATTGTTTAGGTTTAAATTCAAGTGTTTTTAAATCTCTGAATAAAAGAAAGTGTAAAAAAAGGTACGTTAAAACGCAATACTTTTTTTTACATTTTGACATTTTTTTTGATTTTAACTAACTAATTCAACTAAAACAACAATCTTTCGTTTTCTAAAAAATCCAATTTTCCCGATTCGAAGCGGGAAAAAAAGGTACCTTTTATTACACTCATTTTATGATTCATATTTTATAAAAGAGGTGTATTATGAAACAACGAATACAAAAAGAGTGTCAAAAACAAATAATTTCAGATGAAAAAGTCGTTCAACCAAGTACATTAACCAATCCAATGGAAAAAGGTCGTTCAATGCTTGAAATACTTGGTGTTTTAGCTGTTATCGGAGTTTTAAGTGTTGGCGGAATTATGGGCTATAAATATGGGATGCTGAAATATCGTGTGAATGAAACCATCAATGAGCTGAATATTATGGCAAATACATACGGTGTTCAAATGCAACAGATGTCAGAAGAACAAACATTGCCAAGTGAAGGAGAATTACTTAGTGAAGAAAATGCCGTCACTCGTATGGGATATGAGTATGAAGTACTCGGTTTTGATAATCATTTTGAAATAGCCTTGTTTGATGTGCCAAATCCGGAATGTGAACAATTACAAAAAACAGGCTGGGAATTACCGTATGAAATCAAAGCAGAAACAGTAACGGTAGAAAGTTGTGGGGAATTGGTTTATTACATTGATAATGGTTTAACAGGCACTTTAACAGAATATATTGGTTCAGATGAAGAAGATGATGATGCTGATGATGAAACAGATAAAAATCCGAATTTATGTAATCCGGCGGGAACGGTAAGTGGAACAGCCTGTACTTGCAAAGAGGGTTATAAAGGTGAATACTGTGAAAAATGTGATGTTGAAGCCGGATACCGTAGTCAGGATTCCAACGGAAAGTGTTATAAAGATTGTGCGAAGACACAAACATGTTCCATAAAAGATTATTGTAACAGTAATGCTTATTTTTCTGGTCAACATGTTAATATGACACAAGAACATGCTTATTGTGAGTATTGTAATGAGGGTTGGTATGGATTGCATTGTGAGAATTACGATCCATCTGGTGATGCTTGTAACGGTCGAAGTTTTTCGGGACATGGATGGCATAACAAATTATTTGGTAGTGGGTGTGATTGTGTACCGGGTTCTTGGGGGGCTCATTGTGAATATACAACTGAAGAAAAACCTGTCTGTAATGGTGTTGGACAATTGCCGGTTGCCGGTTATGGCAGTTGTATTTGTGAGGTCGGTTATTCTGGGGAATATTGTGAGATTGAAGAAGAAGCCATTCCATGTGGTGTTCGAATGAGTAATAATGTGAATTCGTCAGATTTCTCGGATGATTTAAGTGGATATATTATTTATGAAAACGGGATTCCCAGTTGTCGGTGTATTAGAGGATATAGTGGATTAGATTGTTCTGTCCCACCGTCTGAAACGTGTTCTGGAGAATGGACATATTATAACGGCGAAGTTGTTTGTAGTTGTGGACAGGGAAAATGTGGTTTAAACTGTCAAGGAACGGGTGCAAATATTGTAGTAAATGGAGTAAATACATGTTCTCGGTGCATTGATGGTTATACGGGAGACAATTGTACAATAAAACCCACGCTTACCTGTGAAAAAGGGGAAGTGCTGTTTTCACAAGGTAAAGAAAGCGCATATTGTAGCTGTTCTGAGAATCCTTCTATGCCAAGTTGTGGTCTAAATTGTGCGGGTTATGGTATTAATGAAAAAATAGATGGTGTAAATACGTGCATAAAGTGTTCAGATGGGTTTGTTGGAGAAAATTGTAATTATCATTGTAGTTCTACAAGAGGAACATGGGTAAGCGGAGAAGATGGAAAAGCAACCTGTGTTTGTAAGGAAGGATATTCCGGAATAGATTGTAATACTGTGTTATAAATATGATATGTTGTAAAAAAAATCGTCTTCGGATTGAAGACGATTTTTTTTGTAGGTAAGATTATTGGTTGTTTTTCATGACAAAAAAGTTTTCCCCATTTTGAAATGTTTTGATGGCTTTTTTTACCATCTGAAATGTTTGGGAGGGTAGGTTGTTAATATCGTAAAAAGCCAAACTTTCAGTTTTGTCCGGTTCATTATTTTGTATATCTCCTTCGTATTTATCGGTAAAAATAAAAAAATTGATAATATTCTGTATGGTTCCTTTATAAGGAACATCTAATAAATGAGCAATAACGTTAATTTTTAATTCGTTTGGATTTAAAATAATATTAGCTTCTTCTTTTGCTTCCCGTACTAAGGCTTCAATAATGTTTTCACCCTTATCCACATGACCGGAAACAGGAGAATACCATCCATCTAAATGTCCGCCTTTTCTTTTTTGTAATAAAATTTTGTTGTTTTGAATCAGCATTAAATGAGCCCCGATAAAAGGAGTTTGATGTGTGCCGATAAGTTCGGAAGTTAGCATTTTCTTATTCCTTTGGTTAAAAATTATTCAGTTGTATCTTGTCCGAAATAAAACCATTCGCTATCTATTTCAGCGTGTGGATTAGGCATAATGATGTATCCGTCAAACGGGGCAGATATTTGTTTGCCGTCTGTATACGTTGCAATAACTTCACCGAGGGTAATTTTATCTAAATGTTGATACATTCGGGATAAAGAGCCTTCTTTTGTTTTTGTAATATAAGACATAAGGCGAATAACCCGTGGATTGTGCTGTTCCGGTATAGCTTTATAAATAACACCATAATAACTTAACACATTTAAGATGGTTTGGGTTGCAACGTGAATACTGTCATTTGATTTGTGATAACCGCATTCAACGGTAATTGCCGTTTTTTTGTTTTGGTAGGCGTATTCTTCTGTGCAAAAGTTCGTAATATCCGGTTGATTGGCGTAAATTTGAGGCCATCCGGCAAGTGCCGTTTTGACTGGTGCTAATGATAATAACTCTAAATTATTTGGAGTCGGATAATCAATAAAAGCAAAAGCAACGTCATCTGGACAATGGGTAGAATGTAAGTCAAGCAGAATATCGCATTTGTCAATAAATGGCAAAAGAGCATTTGCAATTTTTTCCTCGTTATTATTCGGATGTAAATGGAATTGGATAACACGATTTAAGTTAATGTCAATAAAGCGTTTATCTTGTTGAAAAGCAGCTTGATTCACAATCGGAATAAATGTGACACTGCCGGATTTTAACCGAATTGTTTCGGATTGTATTTGTCGAATAATATTTTCCTGTGCAATTGTGCCGGCAGTTTCATTGCCGTGAACGGCCCCTAAAATCAAAATGTTTTTACCGGCAACCGGTGCTGTAAATGTGTATGATTTAAACATAAACCAGTCCTCCCGAATGTGATTGGATTAAATGTGATATGTATTGATTTTCAAGATGTTGATTGCAATGAGAAATAATTTGTTGGGCTTGAATGTTCGGAGTGAAGATAATTTCTCCGGTTTGTGTATTAAATCCGCTTCCGATATAGTGGTTTGCAAGTAAGGTATCAATTTTGGAAAAGTCTAAATAAGAAGCTCTTATTTCGGTCCCGATTATTCGTTGTTTTCGATTGAAATTGTAATGCATAAGTGAAATATTTCCGCCATCATCCGGATCAATGGTTGTCCCGATCATTTGAAAACCGGAACCGAAATAGGGAACCATGTTCCAATGATTTTTACGGTCAATGATAGAAAAAACATGATTGCATCCCAGGTGCCAAGCCAAATCTTTTCGATAAGAAATCATCAGTTGATTGAGCCCGTTACCCCGATATTCGGGTAAAACACAATCACTGCATAACGCTCCGGTATTTGTATTTTGACATTCAGTTAGTATACCCTGCGGTAAATCAGGAATTTCTGTTGATAACATTTCAGAATCCCGACAAATATGTAAGCAAGACATGCCGATTAATTGAGCGCCGACAAAAATGCCGATATATTTCATATCCGGATTTGTAAGAGATTTTTGATATTCCGCTAATGTGTGTTTATGAATAAAACATTCTTCTTCTTTTGTCAGTTGGCTGTATATTCGTTCGGAAAGAGAACTCATTGCTGAGGCATCGTTTATATTCAGCGGTCGCATATAAAACGGAACGGGATTTTTAATGTTTTCTCCATTGGCTTTAAATAAGCGACCTCTCCAAACGGAATGATTGTTGACGGAATGTTTTTCTATGTGGTACATGTTTTTCTTTCGGTTTTTGTGTTTTATAAAAAAAAACGGGACTTTACTTTCCCGTTTTCGCTTTTGTTTATTTTTGATTTTTGTGTTTTGTTAATAAAATAAACGGCTACGACGGGAACTTTCGTTCCGTACGTTTAGATTTAGCCTGTTTATTAAAAATGTTTAACATAAAAATCCTTTCACTAGAGGTTATTTTAACTGTTTTCTTGACGGGTGTCAATCATTTTTTTTGTTTTTTCGAGTTGTGCTGATTAGATACGGATGGATGATGTTTTTTTTCCGTACCATATCCGTGCGGAATTAAATTGTCCGCTACTTAATTGCTTCACCATCATAGATAAAGCGAATGGCGAGAAGAATAAGCACATTCCGTTAAATAAAAAGTATAAAATATGGCAATAATATTTAATTTTAAGTGTTTTTGTTGTTGCTGCCAACCAGCATAATTTGATAGAAGTTAAAAAGTATGAAGCATTCCGAATAATCCTTTACACAAAAAAAGAGTTTAAATATTTTAAATTATTTGTTTTTGTATTGCAAGATAAATCTGGTGGATGAATGAAATTGTATTTGAATATCAGTATCATAATTTGACTTTTTTGTATTTTTATGGTATTGTGTTATATTCAGAATAGAAAGGGTAAATTTTAATGTTAACACCGGAAAATTCTTGTAATTATGATGATGTTAAAAGGGCAATTCAATCTTGTCATCCAAAGATGTCTGTTTTTCAGCTGAAAAGATTAGGTGGCCTTGAGAATTATACCTTTTTACTCAATGATTCTGTTGTTGTTCGGTTTTTTAGACGGGATTTTTTAGAGAAGGATGTTGAAAATCAACAAAAAAACATTGATTTTTTGATTCCTCGTGTGCCGGTTGATATTCCTCGTTTTAACATTTTTTACGGAGAATTTAATGGACAACCGCTTAAAATGTGTTTATCTCCTAAAATTGGTGGATGGACAGCTTCAGCGATAATAAAACATATGTCAATGAATGATAAGAAGTACGTATGGGAGCAGATTGCTGATTTTTTACATGTTTTGCACGGAATTCCACAGGTAGAATGGAAGCATTTATCGATTAAATCATATAAAGAGCAATTATGGTTAAGAACAACATCGGGAAAAAATTTAATAAAACCTTTCCTCATAAACTTTTCTAATACAAATAAACCGGTATTGTTACATGGAGATTTGCATGCCGGTAATTTTCATTTAGATAAATATAATCGTGTTGTTGGTATTTTTGATTTTGATTATTTATCTTATGGCAAAAAAGTTTATGATGTTTTTCATACGCAAACAAATATGATAGACAGGTATATGATGAAACGTATTTACGAAAATCAAACAGGAAAAACTTTATCCGGTATGAAACGATTGGGTGTCTTGTGGGGATTGTATCTTTTAGCAGAACTGGGTGTTGGTCCGCTTGTTAAAAACAAATATAAGCAATTAAGGACTCATCTTTTAAAGTTGGAAAATATGCATTAAATTTTTATCGTGAATAAACGATTTTCGTAATCATTGTTTTGATTTTGTTATATCCGATACAAATACCGATAATTAATAAACTTGCTATTAAACAGAAAACAAAGTAAGGGAGCATTATGCTTTCTTGTTTTATATGATGTGGTAGGATAAACAAAATCAAATTGCTGATGACCAAGCATGAGAGTGTTTTTTGACCGATATAACTGATTATTGATTTTAAGCATAGCCGTTTTTTTGATAACCAATTGGAAAACAGAAAATAGCCGTAAATAAACCCATATCCGCCGATAATCCACAAAAGTGAGGGAGGGAACCGATGTGGTAATTTATCTTTTAATAACCAGTAAATGGTAAAAGCCATACTGGAAAGGATTGTTAACGTACATAATTTTTTATTAATTACAATTTTATTTTTTGCCATAAATGCGCCGATTATAAAATAACTGAAATATTGTATAATCGGAAAAGATGGAATTTGCTTGTGTCCGATAAGCGGGGATAATTGCGGAACAGGTATCTTTTTGTAATTAATATAGGTCAAAGCTAAAGAACAAACAATTGTTATAAGAACTGCACGATTGTTTGTCAGTATTTTTTTTATGCCACTGCCACAAAGAAGAATAGTTAAATACAAAAATACAAAGCTGAGTAAAAATTCTGAATAACCACTGATACGTTCAAAGTATAAAACGGACAACAATGTATTGATATTGTTTATTTTTAAAAAGAATAATTCAAATCCGAATGCCGAAATATAATAAGCAATTAATATTTTTAAAAAAACAATAAAAATACGATTAATCGGTAAAAGTTGTTTTTGAAAATACGCTATTTGACAAGCATATCCAAAGCAAAATAAAAAACCGGAAAAAGTTGTTAAATTCACATAATCGGAAAAAATACGAAAGCCGGTCTGATTATTTGGAAAAAATTGAATAACATGTGCCGTAATCATCAATATTGTGATGATCCCTTTCATTAAATCAATGTTTTCATGTCGTTTTTTCATTATTTTCTTGCATTGAATATTATTGTATTTTAAGAAAAATGTCAATTCCTGAAAACGGGTTTAATATTCCTGTTTGTTTTAAAGAATTGTTATTTTAAAATTTAGTAGGTACATCCCGTTTGACAGAATGTACCCGTTTGAACAAATTATAATGTATATTTATGTCTGTTTAAAACATGTTGTTGATAAACAGGGGCTAATTCGGTAAAATAACCACTCCACCCCCAAACACGAACAATTAAATTTCGGTGTTTTTCCGGATGTGCAATGGCTTCTTCCAAAACAGAAGCATCCAAAACGTTTAGTTGGAGTTGTTGATTTCCGACTTTGACAAAATATTTAATGAGTTGCGCCAGTTTTTTTATGCCATCCTCTGAGTGAAAAACAGATGGTGATAATTCAATTGTAATCGGACCACCATTCATAATGCGACTGTAATCAATAACGGAATATGATTTTAAAACACTCAATACTCCATTTACTTTTATGCCATGCGAAGGGGCTAAACTGGTTGATAAGGCTTCTCCGGATAAACGACCATCTGCCGTTGCGTTTACTTTTGGTTCAAACGCCCATGTCATATTCGGATCAACTAACCAAACATAAAACATGGCAGAACCACTACCGGCTCTGATTTTTTTGTGTTTGTTGGACAATTCATCAGCAACGTCGGCAAAACAATCAAATAAAAATTTTAATTCATTGTCCGCATCAGTATCTGCATTGCCGACTTTTGGCATTTCATCTTGTAAATAGGTACGTAATTTCTCATAACCTTTAAAGTTTGCATTTTTAGCGGTTAATAATTCTTTTAAACCGCTAAATCCTTTTGTTTCAAATGTTTTTAAAATGGCAATTAAGGCATCTGCCCCATTTGCCGAGCCTGCTCCATGAATACCGATATTGTTATATTTTGCACATTGAGAAGCATCTTTTCTCTGTTGAATGGAATCATGAAAAAAGACAGAAGCAAATGGGCAGGGCAGGGTGCGGATATCTCGATTGGAGATAATTTTTTTGACTTGTTCTTTTATGTTTTGCTTTATCAATTTTCTAAATGTATCAATGTTAAATGAATTATTTTTTTGCATACATTTTTCAAAAGCGATATCAACGGCATACGGAAAAGAAACTGCGCCTTGATTAACAACTTCCATTCCTTTCCCCGGAATAATAAATTCCCAACAGGCGGCAACGGTATAATTGCGAGCATCTTCAAGAGAATATCCTTTTTTTACAAGTGCCGGAATAACAACTTCATCATTGCTGTATTGTGGAAATCCCAGTCCACACTTTGTTAATTCACAACCTAATTCTAATAAATCATCGGGAGTGTTGGAATCAATGCGTAAATTAATTTTAGGATCAATCAATTTAAGATCTTTTGAAACCTCTAAAATGAGATATGTCAAATCATTAACGGCTGATGTGCCATCAGCAGGTTTACACCCACCCAACATCACACTTTGTCCGTTATCGCCCTGTTGTACACCTCGATATAAATCGGTATCTTTATTCAGTGAAATAAAAAATTCAGCTAGTAATTCTTTGGCTTCTTCGCGGGAAATTTTACCTGTTTTTATATCGTTTTCATATAAAGGATATAAATATTGATCCATTCTGCCAAAACCAAGTTGATATGTATCGGCTAAATATAGAGCAGCGGACACAAAACGAATGGCTTGCAAACCCTCGTGAAATGTTTGTGCCGGATAACGGGGAACACGATTAAATAAATCGGCAACTTCCTGATTGTTGGCAATAAGAGCAGCTTTATGATATTTTTCAGCGAGTTGTAAAACAGCTAAAATGGATGAAGCAACAGAATCTAAAAATATTTTTTCGGACCGTTTTTTTGTTTTTTTTCGTTCGGATAATACTTCTTCTCTTAATTTTTCCAATCCGTTTGTCAGTAAAATTTCATAATCCGGACAAATATTATGAAATGTATCGTACACAACTCCTTTTTTCTTGCCGAATTCTTTTTCAATATTTTTAGGTTTAAAATAAAAAGGAATATTTTGTTTTGTTCTGATAAAAGAAATTCGTTCGTCAGGAAAAACAACGGCATCTTCCGTTTGACACATTTCTTTTAAAATAAATGCAGACCGTTGTACAAAATTGTAATCGGCTTTATCCAATAATTTTGTATAATGGTTATCAATTTCTGTTCTGAACTGTTGATATTGACGTTGTTGTGTAAAATCTCTTAACTGAGTGAGGCGTTCTGAAAACATGTAATTATCCTTTCATAACATTAAAATTATTTTGTGTCAGTTGTTCGTAAAAATGCTGAACACTTGTCTGATTTGGTTCATTAGGAATGGTTGTTAATTCGTATGTCATCCCATAATTTTCATATTTACCGCCGGCACAAATATTATAAGGGAGTAAATCAATACGGATTGGTGAGTGTTTAAGTGATTTGATAATATTGAACAATCCATTTAAATTATCTGCTGTATCCGTAATTGTCGGAATGAGCGGTATGCGAATATGCAATGGAATATTATGTTCATCTAACATTTTTAAATTTTCTAAAATTAACCGATTTGACATGCCTGTATATTTTTGATGAAGTGTATCATCAGCCAATTTTAAATCAAAATAAACAAGATTAACGGCTTGTGCAATTTTTAAAAATTTACTGCTTTCACAATATCCGCAAGTATCTAAGGTTGTGTGAATATCGGTTAGTAAAGATAGTGTTTCCATCAAAAAATCGGCTTGTAGTGTCGGTTCTCCGCCGGAAAAGGTAATGCCACCCTCGGAAAAAGCAAAGACATCTTGAAATTGACGAAGATGTTCTGCTAATTCACTCGGCGTATATATTTTACCGCATAATCTATTTGTTTTTTGATTTGTTTCCGGTTGGTGTTTTTGACTTTCGGGATTGTGACACCATTTGCATGTTAACGGACAGCCTTTTAAAAAGACTGTTACCCGAATCCCCGGTCCATCATTTAATGCAAATTCTTTGATGTCAAAAACAATCCCATTTGTCATTTAAATACCTGTTCGTTGTAATTTTCGTAATTTTTTGACATCTTCGCTTAATAAACGGTATTTTTGTATATAGTGCTTTCTTTTATTACCAAAAGTAATTTTGGATAAAATTTTATATTTCCGATATCGTCTCATTAACTTGTCTTTGTGAAGAAGCAAA
>JAFZGR010000227.1 GCA_017555325.1 Alphaproteobacteria bacterium
ATCAGTTGTTATTCTCGTCCGCCATCTGGTCTTCCTGTCATTTGTTGCTTTTCCGTAGCATCATTGTTTTGATTAGCTTGATAAATTTCACGAGCTACTTGTTTTGCTAATTCCGGACGAAGACCAGCATCAATGTAATCTTGAATGTCAATGCGTCCGTCAGTTTTTGCAGCCAATTCTTGTGCTTTTTTAATTTGTGTTAAATTTTGACGTAGAACCGGAGAGCTGACGAGTTCATTTGTTGAAACTCCGGCAATTTTAATGCTTTCTGCATTATCGTAAGTTTCGATTTCCTCTTGGGTGGCTCCACCGGCCCCTGTTGGAGCATAACGTTCATACCTTGAAATAACACCATCGCTTAAAGCACTAGTGTTGTTGTTATTAGCATTATTGTTTGTTTGAGATTGTAATCCCTGTAAGTCATCTCGAACATCTTTCAAATCTTCTTCAAGATCTTCCCGATCATCTTTACTTAATTTAGGATCTTTTAATTTTGTTTTAATTTCTGCTTCTTTCTTTTTCGCTTCTTGGATATTGGCTTCTCGTTCTTTTGCTTCATAGGCTTTCATTTGTTCTTCGTTTGCACCACCAGCCCATTCAGGCATATTGCGTTCCCACCATGTTAAGTTGCCAGCATCCATTCGGGCTTTTTCAGCGGCATCTTCTTTAGCATCTGCTGCTGCTTCTTTTGCTTCATAGGCTTCCATTTGTTCTTCGTTTGCACCACCAGCCCATTCAGGCATATTACGTTCCCACCATGTTAAGTTGCCGGCATCCATTCGGGCTTTTTCAGCGGCATCTTCTTTAGCATCTGCTGCTGCTTCTTTTGCATCGTAGGCTTTAATTTGTTCGTCAGATGCACGACCCATCCATTCAAATGGGGCATTACGTTCCCACCATGTTAAGTTGCCAGCATCCATTCGGGCTTTTTCAGCAGCATCTTCTTTGGCATCTTCATCTTGCGATTTTAAAATATCAGCTTTGTCTTTTTCAGCATCTTGTAAATCTCTTGTCGCATCTGCAACATCGTCACGCGCATCCTTTAAATCACTTTCAAGAGCTTCTCGTTCGGCATTGCTTAATCCGCTATTTCTTAATCGTGCCTGAATATCTCTGACTCTTTTTTCAGCTTCTTCTTTTTCCCGTCTTGCATTTTCAATTTCTTTATCTGCTGCAACACGATTAGCCATATTTCGCTGTTCTTCGGTTGCTCCGCCGAAAATTTCCGGACGTCTGTCTGTCCAATCTAGATCCCCTCTGTTTCGACGATCTTGTCTTTGTTGTTCTTCAATCCTTTCTTGTGCAGCCTCTTGTTGTTCCTCTAATATATCATTATAAGCTTGATTTGCACTATTATATGCTTCTTGTGCTTTTTCGTATTCATCTTGCAATGCGTTGTCTGAAGCATCATAATATCTGTTTCGGGTAGTTTCAAGTGTGCGTTCAGCATTGTCCCTTGCAGTTTTTGCCGCTTCTCTTGCTTTTTGTTGTGTTTCTGCCGCTTTTGGATCTAAATGCGCATCATAATTAACGGGTTTGTTGTCAGCCATGGGTAGCACTCCTTATATAATGAAATTATTTAAAACTGTTTTTATCATATCATATTTTGGGAAATGTTTCCAGTAAAAAATAAACGAAAGTTATTTTTTTATTTAATAATATTAATTGTTTATATTAAAATGTGGTTTTTTTATTTTATTTCGTATTTTATAAATAATTTCTTTTGTTGGATTATAATTGATTTAGTTCGATTTGAGTACTTATTACCAGATTGATTAGGGCTGATTTTAGCATTCGTACTCATAAACCCATTGAAAGCTCAATGGGTTTAGATGGATTTTCTGCAAAATTTATTTTTTCTTTTCTTTCTTATTTGTTGTTTCTTCCCGAATGGGTATTAACGATTTTACAAGGGCATGTTTTAAAACTTCTTCCGCTCGTGTGACCGGTATGATTTCCATGCCGTCTTTGACATTGTTGGGAATGTCTTCCAAATCTTTTACGTTATCTTGTGGAATTAAAACGGTTTTGATGCCCGCACGTAAAGCAGCCAACAGTTTTTCTTTTAATCCTCCGATTGGTAAAACATGGCCACGTAAGGTAATTTCCCCTGTCATAGCGATGTCTTTCCGAACAGGAATTCCTGTAAATGTTGAAACAAGAGAAGTTAACATGGCAATACCGGCAGATGGTCCGTCTTTAGGTGTTGCTCCTTCTGGAACGTGAACGTGAACATCATTTTTCTCAAATGTTTCGTTTGAGATACCGAATTCATTTGCGTGTGCCCGAATAAATGAATGGGCTGCGCCTACGGATTCTTTCATCACATCGCCCAGTTGACCTGTTAACTGAATCGTACCTTTCCCGGACATAGTGACGGCTTCAATAGATAAAATCTCTCCTCCGACTTCTGTCCATGCTAGTCCCGTTGTTGTGCCGATTTGATCTTCTTTTTCGGCTAAACCGAATGAGTATTTTTCAATACCAGCATATTTTTTCAAATTTTCCGGTGTAACAGTGACTGATTGGATGCCTTCTACCTGAATTTCTTTTAAAACTTTTCGGGCTATATTGGCAATTTCTCTTTCCAAATTTCGAACACCGGCTTCTCGCGTATAATTGCGAATTAATTTGACGATTGTTTCATCCGTAATTGTCAATTCATCAGTTTTTAAACCGGTTAGCTTAAATTGTTTACCGATTAAATGTTGTTTGGCAATTTGCACTTTTTCATCTTCCGTATAACCGGAAAGTTGAATAATTTCCATTCTATCTAACAACGGACGAGGCATTTTTAATGTGTTTGCCGTTGTGATGAACATAACGTGAGATAAATCATAATCTACCTCTAAATAATTATCGTTGAAAGATGTATTTTGTTCCGGATCCAATACCTCTAACAAAGCAGAGGAGGGGTCTCCTCGATAATCATTGCCCAATTTATCAATTTCATCTAATAAAAACAACGGGTTGACTGTTTTTGCTTTTTTCATGCTCTGAATAATTTTCCCAGGCATGGAGCCTATATAAGTCCGTCTGTGTCCTCTGATTTCCGATTCGTCATGCATACCGCCCAAAGAAGCACGTACAAAATTACGTCCTGTTGCGCGAGCTATAGATTGGCCTAAAGATGTTTTTCCAACGCCCGGAGGGCCTACTAAACATAAAATAGAACCTTTTAAACAATTTGTTCTTTTCTGAACGGCTAAAAATTCTAAAATGCGTTCTTTAACTTTTTCTAAACCATAATGGTCTTCATCCAAAATGCGTTTTGCTTCGGTTAAATCTTGTTGCAAAACGGATTTTTTACGCCAAGGGATTGCCGTTAACCAATCTAAATAATTACGTACAACACCAGATTCGGCAGACATCGGCCCCATCATTTGTAGCTTACGTAATTCTGAAAGCGCTTTTTCCCGCGCATCCTTTGGCATGCCGGCTTTTTTGATTTTTGTTTCAATGTTTTTAATTTCTCCGCCGTCTTCAGAATCTCCGAGTTCTTTTTGAATGGCTTTCATTTGTTCATTCAAATAATATTCACGTTGACTCTTTTCCATCTGTCGTTTTACACGTTTGCGAATTTTACGTTCAACTTGCAAAACCCCGATTTCTTTTTCGATTTCGGCATAAATTTTTTCCAAACGTTCATGAACGGAAGAACATTCTAAAATTTTTTGTTTTGTTTCAACTTTTAATAAAACATGTGTTGCAACAATGTCTGCAAATTTTGCCGGATCATGGATTTGATGAATGGCAACTAAAACTTCCGGCCCGATTCGATTATTTAAACGAACTTAATTTTCAAAATGGTCACGTACGGAACGCATTAATGCTTCTGTTTCGGAATCATCCCCTTTTTCATCAGGTAAAAGTGAGATATGTGCTTCAAAAAATGAATTGTTTTGAGACCATTCTTCCACCTGTGCCCGTTTGATACCTTCAACCAAGATTTTAATTGTTCCATCCGGTAATTTTAACAGTTGTAAAATATTGGCCAATGTTCCAACTTTGTATAAGTCTCCAGAGTAGGGCGTATCAACCAATGCATCCGTTTGTGCCGTTAAAAACACTTTTTTATTGCCACTCATAGCATTTTCAACGGCGGCAATGGATTTGTCACGACCGACAAATAACGGTGCGACAACATGCGGAAAAACAATAATATCCCGCAACGGCAATACAGGATAAAGTCCGTCTGTAATTGTTTCTGTGCTCATTTGTCATCCCCTTGATAAAAATTAGAATGATATATATGTATGTATTTTTAAAGCAAATGTAAAGAGGAAAAAACAACTTTTTTTTTATTTTTCAAAAATAAAAGTAGGTTTTTCTTTCTTTTCAATTGTTTCTTTACTGATAATTACTTCTTTTAAACCAGACATTGTCGGTAAATCATACATGATATCCATCAATGTGTTTTCCATAATGGAACGAAGTCCCCGTGCCCCGGTTTTTCTTTCTATGGCGTTGTGTGCAACAGCTTTTAAAGCTTCATCTGTAAATGTTAATTTTACATTTTCCATTTTACATAAAGCTTGATATTGTTTCACAAGCGCATTTTTGGGTTCTTTTAATATGCGAATCAGGGCATCTTCATTTAATTCTTCTAAACTGACAATAACAGGAAGACGTCCGATAAATTCCGGAATTAAACCGTATTTTAATAAATCTGTCGGTTCCAGTTTTTCCAGTAATTCTCCGATGTTTTTCTTTTCCCCGGATTTTGTATCCGTACCGAATCCGATTGTGTATTTTGATTCTCGTCGCTCAATCACTTTTTCTAAACCGGCAAATGCACCGCCACAGATAAATAAAATGTTTTGTGTATTAACCTTTATGTACTCTTGATTTGGATGTTTTCGACCCCCTTGAGGCGGTAAAGAGGCAATTGTTCCTTCAATCATTTTTAATAAGGCTTGTTGAACACCTTCACCGGAAACATCCCGTGTGATTGAGGGACCATCTGACTTGCGGGAGATTTTATCAATTTCATCAATGTATATAATGCCTCGTTCGGCTTTTGCTACGTCATAATTGGCATTTTGTAATAATTTTAAAACAACATTTTCAACATCTTCCCCGACATAACCGGCTTCAGTTAATGTTGTGGCATCGGCAATGGCAAACGGGACATCCAATGTTTTTGCCAATGTTTTGGCAAGTAAGGTTTTTCCGCAACCAGTCGGACCTAATAATAAAACGTTTGATTTTTCAATTTCCACATCATTGTTTTGGATATTGGATAATAACCGTTTATAATGGTTATAAACCGATACGGATAATATTTTTTTGGCTCGTTCTTGTCCGATAACATATTCATCTAAAATTTTATGCAATTCTTGTGGTGATTTTAATTGAATATCTGCCAAAGGTTCTTTATCATCCTGTGCATTATGGGCCAATGATAAATTGGATGCTTTTGCTTTTTTGCGCGGAGTTTTACCATGTTCATGGGCTTGTTCTTCAATAATTCCCAAACACAAATCAACACATTCATCGCAAATAAAAACCATTTGTTCTTTGTTATCTGCCGTTTTAATGGGCTTGCCGGCAATTAAACTGATAACTTCATCCTGACTTTTATTACAAAATGAACATTTTATGTTTGGATTAAGTATATTATTGTTATCTTTAATCATCTGGCATCCCTTAATATTATTTATCTTTTGACAGATTATTGTTCATCTGTAATGCGTGTATTAATTACTTCGTCAATTAAACCAAACTTTTTGGCTTCTTCCGCAGTCATAAAATTATCCCGTTCCATTGCTCGTTCAATCGTGTCTAAATCTTGCCCTGTTTGTTCGACATAAATTTGATTTAAACGTGCTTTGATGGATAAAATTTCTTTAGCATGGATTTCAATGTCCGTAGCCTGACCTTGAAATCCGCCGGATGGTTGATGAATCATAACCCGTGCATTTGGTAAAGCAAAACGGCGACCTTTTGCTCCACAACACAATAATAAACTCCCCATTGAAGCGGCTTGCCCCATCACAACGGTGGATACCGGACACTTGATATAATTCATTGTGTCCAAAATAGCTAATCCGGATGTGACAACGCCGCCCGGAGAGTTGATATAAAAAGAAATTTCTTTCTTTGCATCTTCTGCTTCTAAAAACAAAAGTTGCGCACAGATTAAACTTGCCACATCGTCATTGACTTGCCCTGTTAAAAAGATAATTCGTTCTTTTAATAAGCGGGAGTATATGTCAAAAGCTCTTTCGCCCCGTCCGGTTTGTTCAATAACGGTCGGAACCAAAGTGTTTGTTAACGGATTTATCCAATCTGTACGCATTTTTTAATCCTTTTTATTTTGTTTTTTTAGCTTTTTTTGTTGTTTTTGGAGCTTCCGGATTGTAAGCATACAATTCTTCAGCTGTTAATTTGTTTTCGGAAGTCTGAACTTGTTCCAATACAAAATCAACAACTTTTTCTTCAAACAACGGAGCTTTTAAAGCATCCAATGCTTTTGGATTTTTTTGATAGTATTCAAAGATGAATTTTTCTTGTCCCGGATATCTGCGGGCTTCTGCCATAACGGCGTGTGTCAAATCTTCATTTGTCAATGTGATTTTGTTTTCATTGGCAATTTCAGCCAATAATAAACCTAAACGGACACGACGTTCTGCAATATCTTTGTAATCGGCTTTTAATTCATCTTCGGATTTTGATTTTTCTTCTTCATCCAAGCGATTGTTCTTTTTAGCTTCTTCAAATTGTTTCCAGATAGCATCAAATTCTAAATCGACCATGCCTTGTGGAACATCAAATGTATGTGTTTCTGCCAAAACATCCAATAAAGCACGTTTTGTATGCATACGGGCAACATTTGCGTATTCTTTGTTTAATTCTTCTTCAATTGTTTTTTTGAATGCTTCTAAAGATTCTGCTCCGAAAGATTTTGCAAAATCATCATTGATTTCGGCTTCTTTGTATTTACGCAATTCTTTGATGTCAACTTTGAACAAAGCCTTTTTGCCTGCCAAATGTTTTGCATGATAATTTTCAG
>JAFZGR010000228.1 GCA_017555325.1 Alphaproteobacteria bacterium
AATCAATCAAACGATACACACCAGTCCATGCCGGATGTGAAAGCGGATCAATATCTAAACGCACAACAGCACCGGGTTTACCCAATGTTGAACGCGTTTTAAATTCTGTCCCATCAGTCATCACAAAGGTAATTTCGTGGTAATCGGGGTGAATGTTTTTTTTCATCTTTTTCTCCATCAAATCTATTGAGGACTTTTTTATACACGATAATAATTAAAAAATCAAGAACTTTTTTACTTTTTCAAAAAATAAATCCTCATTTTGATTAAATCGCTTTATTTAAGCCCTTATTATTTTTTTGCATACGCTAAAAAAACATCTTTTAAGGCAGCATTAGAGGCAATAATTGTTTGTTCTTTCATAATATCAGACAACTCTCGATTACCCACATAATCTGACATAAAACCACCTGCTTCTTTAACCAACAAATAACCGGCAGCAACATCCCACAATTTAAATTGTGTCGCAATATAACCGTCATATTGTCCAGCAGCAACAGCTGCCAATGATAAAGTTGTACTGCCATTATATCTGATTGAAGCAGCAGATTCAGCAAACTTAACAACATTTGCACGATTGGCTTCACCTTTAAAATAATTACTTCCGATTAATGCCGTTTCAATATTGCTTCGGGCAGATACCCTCAAACGAGAATTACCAGTTGGTGTCATCAAATAACAACCTTTTCCTTTTTCCGCATAATACAAGTCATTTGTAATAGGATTATAAACAACACCCGCAATAACTGTATCTTGATGCATTAAAGCAACAGAAATAGCAAAAAATGGTATCGCATGGATAAAATTTGTTGTCCCGTCAATCGGATCGATAACCCATGTGTACGGTGAATTATTGCGTGCCGGAATTGTTCCTGTTTCTTCTGTAATAAAGCCATAATCAGGACGATCTGCGCTTAACTGCTCAATTAAAACACGTTCAACCATTGTGTCGGCATTAGAGACAAAATCTCCCGGCCCCTTACGAGAAACCTGTAAATTGGTAATTTCACCAAAATCACGTACCAATCTGCGACCAGCTTTACGAACAGCTTTTACCATAATCATTACCTGAGGAGATAATGCTTCAATCATTAAATCTTCACGTGTTTTTGTTTTTTCCCGCTTCAATGTTTGTACACGAGGCGTAATTGTTCGTTTTTCGACAACAGGCATTATTTAGCCCTCTCAACATAAGAACAATCAGCTGTTGCAACAACAATTTTTTCACCGGTTGTCACAAAAGGTGGAATTGTTGTTCTTAAACCATTATCTAATACTGCCGGTTTATAAGATGTTGTGACTGTTTGCCCTTTTAAATACGGTTCTGTTTCAACAACCGTACAAACAACCTGTAACGGCAATTCAATACCAACAACTTTGCTTTCAATTGTATTAGCAACAACACTCATACCATCTTGTAGGAATGCAACGGAATCACCCATAAAATCAGCTGACAATTCAAACTGATCGTATGTTTCCTGATTCATAAAAAACAATGTATCGCCATCTCTATACAAATATTGACAATCAATATTTTCGGATGCTAATTTTTCAATAGTATCTTCCGTTCTGAAACGTTCATTTGTTTTGTTACCACTTGCCAAATCACGCATTTCAACCTGCATAAAAGCCCCGCCTTTACCCGGTTTTGTCACTTGTGTTTTCATAACAGTCCATTGTTTTCCATTGTGTTCAATAATCCAACCCGGACGAATATTGTTCGCTTGTGTTTTCATTTTTTTGTTCCTTCCTTGTTTACAATTTTAAAATATGGTTTACTATACGCTGATTTGTTTTATTTTTCAAGCAAAAAATATGACAACCTTACAATAAAGATGCATCATGTTATTTTTCATGCTTACTATTGTCTGACCGAACTATCTCGTCCTCCGGCATCATATCGCCCAAAGTTTTTAACCAATTGTTCCATAACAGACAGTTCTTTTCCTTTAACCGGCGAAATAGATTCATCAAAGGAAATTCTTTTTCCGTTTTCCAATGTTAAATGTGTAATATCCTGTACACGAGCATAGGAATCAAATGTAAAAACATAGACATCTCTTTCTACTTCCTTTGGTTCCAAAAACGCCTGACTTACTTTTATACTCCGAAAATAAACATAAAAATCATCTCCGGCAATTTGATTTTTAAAAGCCGGCTGTCCCAACAATTCAACAACTTTATCTTTTGGAAAGCCAACTTGAACAATATCTAACCGCTTCTGTGAAGGCAAGTCACCGCTTTGATGTGTTTCCAAACCGCAACCGGATAAAAAAAGTGAACTAATAAGGCAAAAATTATAAAATACTTTCTTGAACATTTTTTTCTTCTCTGTTATAGTTAATTCAATTCTGTATATATAAGCAAAAGAAAGGGCTTTCGTCAATGGAAAAATCACAATCAACCGCAAAAGATATTTCTTATGTATTGGATACTCGCACAATTCCAAACTCGGGACTGACATTAAAGTTAACTGCAACACCGGAAGAATGCACCGAATTAGCCAAACGATTTGAATTACCTGCTGTTAATAATTTAAGTTGCCAACTAAATTTGGAAAAGAAAGAAGATATTATTCAGTTAAAAGGACTTTTATCAGCACACATTATTCAAGAATGTGTCGTTACACTGGAACCATTTGAAAACATACTTTCCGGCGAATTTGTATTATTATTTTCGACAACCCCACAACCACATATTTCCGAATCCATACCAGATATTGATATGGAAGAAGAACCGGTTGAATTCTTACCACGTGGACAATTATTTTTTAAAGAAATTATTGCCGAACAATTCGGCTTAAACATTAATCCGTTCCCCAAACAAACCACAGAACTGTTTGAATACAGAGAAGTATCATCGGAAGATATTCGAGAAACCCCATTCAGTATCCTAAAACATTTGACAAAAGAATAAATATTTGTTATAATCAACCCAATATAAGATTATAAGGAGTTGCTAAAATGGCAGAGGAAGAAATTCAAGAAACAACACCGGAAACAACGGAAGCAGAAAAAACTACCGAACAGGCCGAACAATCAACTGAATTCACCGAGACAGAATCATCAAAAGATGATGTTAATCTTATTCAAAATCAAGCCGCTCGGTTTGCTTATATTGAGCAATTAGAACGTAAAATAAATACCGATGCGTTTTCGGAAAATGGTGAATTTTTAGACATTATGCAATGCAAATCACAAATATTGGTTGAATTGGTGGGTGTTGCGGATTATTTGGACAAAATGCCTGCTGACAGCCCACATCGACAAGCGGCGGATATTTTATTAAAACATTTATATAAATGTTATGACAAAACAGAATCAATGTACGAAAAAATAGCATCTGACCGTTCAAAAAAACGGACAGAAAAACAAATGACAGATACTATTTTTTCAAACGCTTATCGTGATGAACAGATTCGGCAACAAATGGCATTATTGGATGGTGGAGATATATTTCCGACAGACAGATTAATCAATCTAAGTGGCATCGGTTTATCTGCCGGCACTTTGGGAATGGTAACACAATTAATCAATAGTCCATCGGAATCTGTTAAAGCTCAATTACCTGACTTAATAGAAGAATACACTTCTAAATTAACAGGCACGGATTTATCAGGAATTCATAAAAAAATAGGGACCATTGTAGAAGGATTATCTGCTCTTAAAAATCCCCAATCAATGGTTAACGCGTTAGAAAATCCTAACTTAATTTCAAATATGATGTCCTTGATGAGTGGAAACAGTTTATAAGCATTTCATTACTCTAAAAAAAACAAAAGCATCTAAAAACTAAATAAGGACGTTCAAAAAAATGAGCGCCCTTATTTATATACCCCTCAAAAAAAACAAACATCAAAATTATCTGTCATCATTTTCAAGAGCAGAACGTTTTAATGGACACTTGGTTTGCTTTTGGACAGCTTGACAAGGTGTCAATAATCGCAATAATTCCACATTGCCGTTTTTATAAGCAAAATCATATGCTGAATAATCACCTTTTGTTTTGGCATCAATTTTTGCACCTCCGGCAATTAATATTTTTGCCGATTCGTTATCATTTTCGGCAACAGCCAAAATCAATGCCGTTCTGCCAAAATCATCTGTCACATTAATATCCGCTTTATTGTTCAATAAAACTTGTATATATGGGGCCATCGACCTATTCTCGGGAATAACTTCCAATAATCCCATTAACACTGTTACATTATTTAAATCCTTTGCCTTAATTGATGCACCTTTATCAATTAATTTTTGAAAAGAATCAATAGAAACACCTGCATGCGCCGCACTTATCAAAACATTTGGATTATTCACAGAATATGTTGTATCTTTTTTGCTAAATCGTGCATGTTCAATAATTTTGTCAAACAATGGCTTATTCATTTGAAATAATTTTTGATTAATCGCCTCTATAACAACTGTTTTATCAACAAAAACACCATTTTCAAGCATCTGATTAACAGAATAATACAATCCACTTTTTAATGCCGTATTAATATAATCAACGGAAACTTTATCTGATTTTTCAGCCATTTTACGCCCCTGTTTATAAGTTAACTAAAATTGTCTTATTAATATACACCAAAATCCATCAAAAATCAAACAAAATACAAAAACAATATGTTACAATTTAACACATTGATTTGAATCTCCACAGGTAAAACCTTCCAACGGACAACTATATACCGTATATTCAACAG
>JAFZGR010000229.1 GCA_017555325.1 Alphaproteobacteria bacterium
GCGTGATAAACGCGGAAATCCTCTCAGTATAGATGAAAAAATTGCTATGGCTCAAGAATGTCGGCGACGTTATCAGGCAAATAGAAATATCAGAAATTTAACACCAGAAGAACAACAAGAATATTTGTTTGGAGACAGAACGGTTGGTAGAGGAAGGAACCGGCGTGTAACTCATAATCCATTCGCTACAATTTCCCGCCAAAATGCTTTTGAAGTATCATGTGTTGATTATATGAACAGACAGGATACAATTGCCAATATATCAGGATTAATAGACACACAACGAAACAATATCAATCGCTCATATTTCACAACTGCACTTGTGATGGATTACGCTTATCAATACGGAACCGGAAAAAAAGGCGTTCAATCTGAAGAAATTTATAAAAAAATCATTGCGGGTACATTACCTCGTAAATTATACAATGCGCTCCCAAATCATCCCACACGGGTCAAATGGCGGGAACTCTATTATCAAATGGCAAAACGTACAGACGACAACAAAGGAAAACCTGTTACATTACAGTCTCAAAATGAAAATAGAATAGTAGCACTGCAAGCTTTTGCAAAACTGTTTCCAACTGAAATTATGTATGCCGAACCTCATACAATTGCTATGATGAAAGAATTTATGACCCACGTTGAAATGCAAAATATGCGAGATGCTTATGGTCGTGAATTAACTTGCTCGGAAATCAATGCTTGTTGCATATCAGCACAACAATTGGTTTGTAATAATTTGTTTTTTTCTCCGATAGTTCAACAAATACCGGATGCAAATGGCAATCACCCCAATGTTAATCGTGGAGCAATTGTACGAAATGCTATTTTGAACTTAAAAACCAATACACAAAATTGTTCTAATTTAACTTTTCAAGAAAAAATAGAAGAATCTATTTATCAGGAAACATGTAAATTAGCAACCGAGTACAATGCCAAAACACGCACTCAAGGTTTAAATCGGGAAATATTGGAAATTGAACGTCCTACGAAGCGACAAAGTGGATTATGTCGATCTCACTATATAGAATATTCAAACCCGGAAACAGATGTCGGTTTAGAATCGGACATAAAAGCTTGGGAAGAAAGTCAATTAACAAAATTAGCCGAACAACCGATAATACCACAAGGGAATGGATTGTTAAATACTTTATCAGCAGCCGAACAACCGAAAAACAAGGTGCCTCAACAAGAAAAAACACAACAGCCGGCAAACACATCTGAAATGGATTTTACGACAAAGGCATATTTATTTTTTAGTAATTTATTAGGACGCTAAATTAAATATTTTTTAATTTTTTCTATTTTTTTTTATCAAAATTTAAAACATTAAATCATTTTACCCGTTATCATATCTCAAAAAAAAGGGACGTATAATTGCAACACTTTTTTCACTTTTTAGCATTTTTTTTGATTTTGAATAAGTAATTCAGTTAAAAGAATAATCTTTTATTTTCTTAAAAATCCGATTCTTTCGATTCGAATAGGGAAAAAAAGGTCCTTTTTTTTATAATCATTTCATAAATGCAACTTTATGATATGAGGAAAATATGCAAACTAAAATAAATGAACTTGGTCGTTCAATGGTGGAAATGCTGGGGGTTTTGGCAATTATCGGTGTATTATCTGTTGCCGGTGTTGTTACTTACCAATATGCGTTAACGGCTTATCAAGCCGGAAAAGTGCAGGATGTTCTCGGTAAAGCCAAAACATTGGCACAAACAGATTCTCGGGCTTCTCATGCATTGGAAGTCAATCGGTTTATTAAATCAGCACTTTCCGAATATACGCCTGATGATAAAAAATCAATGGTTAGGTTGGTTAACGGCAATTATCAGGTGACAGCATTTAAGGTGACACATAAAATTTGTGAAAAACTCCTTCAAAAGGAAGGTATATTGAATGATATGGGTATTTCAATTTTAACAAGAACGTGCGGAAATCCAAACAGCAAAACAAATATGGTGTTTTCTTTTAATGCAATTCCGGTTATTAATTCAGACAGTCATTTCGGCGGAACCTCTGAAACAGAAACGGATAATCTCAATATTGAACCACAATCTTGTCCGGATAAAATGGTATGGCGACAAAAAGATGATGGCACATATGGATGTGTTTGTCGACACGCTTTTGAATATGGAGATAATTGTGAACGGTGTTATCCGCCCAAAGAATGGTTTGAAGATGAAAGAACGTGTCGCTGTCCGAATTGGACACCGATTTGGAAAGATGAAAATTGCGTGGAATGCTTAACGAATGATGATTGTAAAAATATAAATCCAGTTTGTAATATCAATAACTTTTGCGAATCATGTCCGGAGGGTATTACAATTTGGGATGGGAATAAATGTACCTGTATCCCTGAAAAAATGCCAGTCGGGTATAATCCTGATACATGTACTTGTCCAATTGGGTATCATTCTCTTTCTTTATTAGATGAAACAAAAAAAGTGTGTTTTCCTGAATGTAATCCTGAATCCGACACAGAAACAGGCGTTATTTTGATGGTTGATAAAAGCAATAGTACAAA
>JAFZGR010000004.1 GCA_017555325.1 Alphaproteobacteria bacterium
AAGTAAATCCGCTGATATTTCCGATTTGCCATTTATCATAACCAGCGTTAATAAAATCATCTATTGTTTTTTGATAAATTCCTGAACGAATAATTGTTGGTAAGGCTAATCGAGTTTTGTGTTGAGGGATAAAGTCAATATCCTGTGGTTTTAATTGAGGGTTGATTTCAATGATAATTTCATCAATGGTCGAAATATCAACTGTTTTTAAAAGATGTGGATTATCGGTTTTTAAACGCCATTTAGGGGCGATGTTTTTATTTTTATATATCGGTATTGATGGTAAAATGGGTGTGTGTTGTTTTTGTCCCAATTCAATAGTATATTTTTCTAATAATTGTCGGCGTAATTCGTTGAATGTTGAAACAGGAACAAATAATTCTTTTGGATTAAACAGCTGAATGTTTTTTATTTCAAAAGATGTATCCCCTGTTTTTGCAAAGCTTGTTTCGGCTGCTGAAATTACTTTTTGAACATCTTTTGCCGGAGACATCGGTTGTGAAATGGTTACACTGGTTTCTTCGCAAACAGCGGTAATGGTGTCTGTATCAATATAAATGGAAACAGTTAAAGGTAATCTGTTTTTAAATATGCCTTTTTTCGGTTTTTCATACGGGTAAGAGCGTTTTACCTTGGTTGAAGAAGATAGATATACAGCCGCTCCTTTTTGAATAAACGGACTTTTTGGGGGTAAAGTTAAAGTGACATTTTGACCGGCAGTTGCCATAAAAACGTTTTTTTTGTTTACCATCAAATTTTCAGCAGAAAATCCAAACGGTTTTTCAATACCTGCAATATCAATTTGAATACCGTCAAAGCGTTCTATCGAATGTGTTGGTTTAAATGTGATTTGTCCGTTAAATACCTTTTCAATATGTCCAATCAGCAAACCACGATGACCGACAAAATCCGGTTCAATTACATTTTTATTTTTACCGTTGAAATGTAGTTTTGTCCAAGGACGAGCAAAAATTTGTTTCAAATTATCTGTTAAATTTATATCAATATGACCTGTATCTAAAATACGGCGGTAATAATCGGTAACGGCTCCGACATATAAGGCATTTTTTTTACGTCCTTCAATTTTAAGTGAGAATCCTTTTAATTGACAGACTTCTTTTTCCATAGCCAAATCTTTCATTGAGAACGGATGATATTGGCGGTTATTTAATTTATACGTACTGCGACAGGCATACACACATTTTCCCCGATTAGCACTGCGTCCGGTCGTCATGGAAGAAAAAGCACATAACCCACTGTAAGAATAACATAAGGCTCCGTGAATAAAAACTTCCACTTCCATACCGGATTCCTTTTGTATTTTTTGAATTTCGGATAAAGAAAGTTCCCTAGCCAATACGACACGTTCAAATCCGGCTTTTTTAAGTGTTAATGCTCCGGCAGTATTGTGAACGGCTAATTGTGTACTTGCATGCAAAACAAGTGAGGGAAAAGTTTTTTTGATGATGCGAGCAACCCCTAAATCCTGTACGATAAGTGCATCGACATGTGTATTTTGACAGACTTGCAAATGTGATAATAAAAGAGGTAATTCTGTTTCTTGCAAAACGGTATTTAAGGCAACATATACTTTTTTGCCGTTAGCGTGGGCGTATGCCGTAATTTCATCCAGATCTTCCGCTGAAAAGTTGATTGCCTCTGCACGGGCAGAAAATTGTCTTAATCCTAAATAAACAGCGTCAGCTCCAAAATAAAATGCACTGTATGCCGCTTCGATATCTCCGGCCGGTGCCAATAATTCCGTATCCATATTTTATCCTTTTCTTTATTGAGGAGAAGTTATTTAAACTTGTCAAATACAAGTGTTCCTTTATTTGCATCTAATCGGGCAGGTTGTCCAATCGGAAAAACGATGTGATCCGGTGTATGTCCATATGGGAATTGTGTGACGACCGGAATTTTTTTGTGTTCAAAGTAATCCATGAATACAGTCATAACATCGCCGTCAGCTTTATCTTTTGCTATACAATCTTCGCAACCGGCCAAAACAATGCCTTGTAATTGAGATAATGCCCCCGCTAAACGAAGTTGATTAAGCATTCTGTCAATGCGATATGGTTCTTCATGTACATCTTCAATAACCAAAATTGTTTCCTTTAATGATGGCATATATGGGGTACCTAATAAGCCACATAACATTGTTAATGTGCCACCGACAACAGGCGCATAGGCTGTTCCCGGAACAACACATTTTAATCCTTTGATGGAAATCGGTTTTTTATTGAGTGCTTTTTGAAGCGTTTCGTGCATTAATGGCCCGAGTGGATGGGTAGAAAAGTTAGCATTAAATCCGCTGAATGATATCAGTTGGGCCTGATGCCACAAAGCTAATTGCATAGCTGTAATATCGCTAAAACCGAAAAACGGTTTTTTGTTTTTGGAAATGATTTTGTAATCCAGTTTATCCAGTAGACGAGGGGAGCCATAACCACCACGTAAAGCAATAATCACATCAACATTTTCATCTGCAAAAGCATTATTAATGTCTTCTGCCCGATGGATATCACTACCGGCCAAAAAACGGTCACAATCAAAACAATGCGGAGCAAATTGAGTGGAGTATCCTAAGTTTTCAAAATAAGCGATAATTTTTTCTTTGTCACTTTCCGGTGAGGGAGAAGCCGGTCCGACAATCATTATTCTAGACATATTTTCTCCTTTATACTGTTTAAAATTTGATAAGCAAAATGGGTTAAGGTATCATCACGGGCCCCCATGATGACAATAAAATCTCCTGGTTGAGCATGTGTTAAAAGAAATTCCTGAGTGTCAGCTCGTTCGGGAATGTAAAATGCATTTTTGCCGACCTTTTTTAATGGCTCGATAACATCATTTGAAGAAACGTCTTTTGTGACGGTCCCTCCGGCATAATAAATGTCCGGCATAATCCAATATGTTCTGTTATCTAACTGTTTTTTTAGCATTTCCGTTAATTCGGTTTTCATCATACGCATCGGGGCAAAACCATGCGGTTGATAAACGGCAAAAATGCGCCCTGTATGTAATTGTAAGGCTTGTAAAGAAGCCTTTATTTTTTCGGTATTGTGCCCGTAATCATCGATAACGGTAATATTGTGTTCAATGCCGATAGTTTGTAAACGCCGCTTTGTTCCTTTAAATGATTTTAAGGCCGACAAACAATCATCAGCCGAAATGCCCAATAACATACAGGCTCCGGTTGCAGCCAAAGCATTTTCCAAATTGTGTTTACCGATAAATGGTAAGGTGTGGTGTTTTTCGTTTAAATCAAAGGATATGCCATTTGTGTCAAAACATATGTGATTTGGATTGAGTGTTGCCTTTGAATGATTTTCAACAGAAAAAGAAATAATGTTTTTTTGTGTCAAGTTTAAGTCTGACGTGTGTTTACAATCCATATTGATAACGCCCCCGATGTGGCAACGGTTTAAAAAGGATTCAAACAACGGTAAGGTTTCATCAATCGGTTTGTGGTCTAATGAAATATTTGTTAAA
>JAFZGR010000230.1 GCA_017555325.1 Alphaproteobacteria bacterium
GCTGTATCAGATAAAAAAAACTGGTTTGATGAGCTGATTTATATAATTTAACATCATAGGCAAACATGGAATTGACTTGTCGTGCTTACCACATTTTATTAAAATATTTCAACAATAAAAGGGACGTTAAATTACAACAATTTTTTTCACTTTTTGTTATTTTTTTGATTTTAAATAATTTATTCAACTAAAACAATAATCTTTTATTTTTTTAAAAGTCCGATTTTTGTGATTCGAAGCGGGAAAAAAGGTCCCTTTTTGTATAATATTTATGTTGAGTTGTAATAATGAAAATATGTACCACAAAACAGAAAAAGGAGAAAATATGTCTGAAAAATTAACAAATTCAGAAATGCTGGATGAAAATAACAACTGGTCTGAAAAAATGTTATCAGCTGCAATAACAGATAATATAGAGTTATATTATGAATGTGCAGAAAATATGAATATGGTATCTTACTTGCAGCAACCGGCCGCAGTGACTGCATTAAAGTTGGCAACGATGCATGGATGTGTTGGTTTTATTACTTCATTAATTGGAGATGCCTATCATAAAAATACAAACGTGGATTCTTCACAAGGTGTATATGGTTATTTAAAACAAGAAGTTAGTCAAGAAGATTTGTCGCGGGTATTACAAGATAATCCTATTGAAACTTTTCCTCAAGAAGATCAAGAATGGGCAGCGAACATGGTTGAACAAGTATTTGCTTCTGAAAAATATACAAAAGCTGATGAGATGGTTATCCAGTTAATGAAATATTCTGCTCAAAGTGGTATGTTGAGACATTTACGACCTAATGCATTGCGTGGTCTCGTAAAAAATGATTTCAAAATTGAATCATCGGAAAATTTTGATCAATTAAAAATGGATAAACTTCAGAGTCAGCAGGATAATGAAAATAATTCTGAACACACATTGACAACGGATTTAAATGGTATTTTTTCCCGATTAAATAATGCGCAACAACGGAAAGGACCATCAGTAGAGGTTGATTATAAAACGTCATCAGTTAGAGAATAAACTTTTTGTAAGTGTGATGATTTAATTCAAGAAAACGCAGGAAAGGTTATTATAGTCTTTTCATGCGCTTTTTTGTATTTGTATGAGATTTGTTAATTTTTTTATGAAAAGACAGCAACTGTTATGGTTGTTTTTTTGCTTTTTAAGTTTTTTTGAAACAATATTGGTTGTTTTTCAAAAAACTTCTTGATTTTCAGAGCAGTTGTTTGATATACTTTTTTTAGTTTTATTGATGAAAAAAGGATATGAGTTATGAGTTTATCAAATTTAGTTAAAGAAAAGGTAAAAAAAGCATATGAAACTTGTGGTTTTGCAGAGGCAAACACATTGGTTCGTTTATCCGATCGACCGGATATCAGTGATTATCAATCTAATGGCGCATTAAGTTTAGCGAAACAGTTAAAGCAAAATCCACGGCAAATTGCACAACAGATTGCTGATATTTTAACGCAAGATTCCTTTTTTAAACAAGTGACGGTTGATGACCCCGGTTTTATTAATATGGTTATTGCCGATGAAGCTTTAAGCGAAAAAGCTTTTTCGATTTTAAATACCCCACAATTGGGATATGAACGGGAAACGCAACCGCAAAAAGTTGTTATCGATTATGGTGGACCGAACGTGGCAAAAGCTTTACATGTCGGACATTTAAGACCAGCTGTTATCGGAGAAGCTATTAAGCGCATTCATCTGTTTGCCGGAGATGATGTTATCGGTGATGTTCATTTGGGTGATTGGGGTTTGCCGATGGGGTTGTTGATTACGGAAATTCAGGAACGTCAACCGAATTTGCCGTATTTTGATGATTCCTTTACGGGCGAATATCCAAAGGAATCACCGGTAACAAGCAAAGATTTGGAAACATTGTATCCCATTGCTTCTCAAAAATCAAAAAGTGATGAAATTTATTTGGCAAAAGCAAAGGAAAATACCCGTTTGTTGCAAAACGGACATCGGGGATATCGGGCTTTGTGGCAACATTTTATTGATTTATCCATTGCTGAAATTAAAAAATTATATGATCCGTTGGATATTCATTTTGATTTGTGGCGTGGGGAAAGTCATGTGCATGATCGATTGCAAAAAATGATTGAACGCTTAACGGAGCAAGGGGTTATCATTCCCGATAGCGGAGCCCAGATTATTCCGTTGGGAAAATCTAAAACAGGTAATGATTTACCCCCGTTGATTATGGTTAAATCTGATGGTGCCGTTATGTATGGGGCAACAGATTTGGCTACGATTGAAGAACGGGTGGATGAATTTAATCCGGACAGTATTTTATATGTTGTGGATGCCCGTCAGGGATTGCATTTTGAACAGGTTTTTGCCGGAGCTGAAAAAATCGGATTAACACAAAAGGCAAAACCGGAACATTTGGGATTTGGCACAATTAACGGTCGGGATAATAAACCATTTAAAACCCGTGACGGTGGTGTGATGACATTAAAAATGTTAATTGATATTGCCACGAATGCCGCATTGGCAAAGATGAATGCCGGTGAAATGGGGCGTGATTTATCGGAAACGGAAAAAACGGAAATTTCATCCATTGTTGGTGTTTCCGCTTTAAAATTTGCCGATTTGATGAATGAACGGATGAAAAATTATATTTTTGATGAAGATAAATTAACAAGTACCGAAGGAAAAACTGGTCCGTATATTTTATATGCGTTGGTTCGTATGAAATCTATTTTAGAAAAAATGGGTGAAAAGGCTATTGTTCGGGAAAATGATAAAATGGTTATTCGGGTTCCGGCAGAACGGCAATTGCTATTACGGTTGTATCAAATGCCGGAAAGTTTGCAAACGGCATATGATAATAATGCACCGCACGTTATTTGTGATTATTTGTATAAATTGACACAGGATTTTAATTTGTTTTACCATGATTGTCCGATTAAAGGCACTGATGAAACAACTCGTCAAACACGATTAACATTAACAAAATATGCGTTGGCAATGGGTTTAAAAATGGCTGATTTATTGGGATTGCGTGTGCCGGATAAAATGTAAGTTAAAGAGGTTCTTATGATATTAAAACATATTATGCTTTTATCCGGAATGGTTTTGGTTTTGGGATTAACGGGATGTGGCCGGCTTTCTCATCCGACACAACCAGATAATTCGTTTTATCCGCATACATATATTATTCAGGATGATACAATTCTGTCGATTGAAGATGATGATGCTATGAAAGATACTGGTTGTAATACAGAAGTGAATATTGATAAAAACACCCAGTTAGAAATTTAAGTATTTTATATGATTTTCTATTGATGAGTTCTCTGATATGTATTATATATCGGCGGGTGTTTTTTGTAAGTGTTTCTTTTTTTACATCTTCTTTGTGGATGAATGTATAAAGTACATCAATCTGAATGGAAAGTATCAAGGAAAAATATATAAAAACTTGACCAATACTTAAAAATATGATATCCTATATGAAGTGGTAATTTTTTTGTGGAGGTTCTTATGACCAAACAAGACAATCATGAGCATTTTGAAATAAGTAGTGGTTCTATACCCCCC
>JAFZGR010000231.1 GCA_017555325.1 Alphaproteobacteria bacterium
ACTTGATAATTACCATCAATCAATTTAACCATGGATTTTTTGTCATCAGGGACATATTCAGGAAGTGCTGATTTAATAAACCGATTGACTTCTAAGGCATGTGAAGCCCGAGAATCTGTTTGGGCCAATGTTTTGGCTTTTCCGAGAACATCCTGTACTTTGGTAGCTTGATAGGCTGTTAAAGCATATTGATATGTTGCAACACCGGCAACGGATAAAACCCCAATAATTGCCAATACACCTAACATTTCTACCATACTTCGGCCGGTTTCATACAGTTTAATTTGCATATTTTCCTCACTTCATAAAGTTACATTTATGAAATGATTATAAAAAAAGGGACCTTTTTTTCCCGCTTCGAATCGGAAAAATCGGATTTGTAAGAAAATAAAAGATTGTTGTTTGAGTTAAATAGTTTATCTAAAATTAAAAAAAACGCCAAAAAGTGAAAAAAAGTGTTGCAATTTAACGTCCCTTTTTTTAGAGATATAAATAGAGATAAGATATTTTTTTAATTCTTTAAATTCATTTTTTATAATAGATTCACTTCATTATTTCATGTAAAATACAAACAAATATTTTCTTATTATTGAGATATACTTCTAAAACAAATAATGCGTTATCATTATTACATTTGTTCAAACAGAAACATTATTTTAATACTAATCTGTTATTTATGATAATATTTAAACTGAAATTAAGGATGCATATTACAAAGAAAATAGACTCAAAAAATTTATTTATTATTTCTTTAAATATGCAATAACTGCTGTAACAGCTGCTGGTGTAATTCCAATCATACGCATCATGGCTCCAATTGTTTCCGGACGTGTTTTGTTTAAACGACCGACAACTTCATTGGATAGTCCACCGATTAAAGAATAATCAATTTTTTCCGGAATACGCAATCCCTCGTCTTTTCTAAACGCTTCAATATCCAATTGCTGGCGGGTTAAATAACCATGATAACGCCCCTCAATTTCCAATTGTTGTGCGGCTTCTTTGGAAATTTTACCCAATGTCGGCCATGCCCGAACCAAATCATCCCATGTAATTCCCTGATAGGATAACATATCATACGGGGTTCTTTTTTGTCCGTCAGCATTGACCGGAAAACCAAGTTGATTTAATTGTTTAGGTGTTAAAGCCAATTTTGACATATGTTCTCGTGCAGATTCAATTTCTGCTCGTTTTAATCGAAATTGTTGTGATCGTTCAGAACCGACACAGTTAGCATCAATTCCTTTTTGTGTTAAACGTAAATCGGCATTATCAGCACGCATACTTAACCGATATTCAGCACGGGATGTAAATAAACGATATGGTTCATCAACACCCAATGTTGTAATATCGTCTAACATAACGCCTAAATAACTGTCAGCACGATCAAAAATAAGTGTTTTTCCCGTATCTGTTGCTTTGTGACCAGCATTGACCCCGGCAACCAACCCTTGTCCGGCGGCTTCTTCATAACCAGTTGTCCCATTGATTTGTCCTGCCAGATATAATCCGTCAATCTTCTTCGTTTCCAATGTCATTTTAAGTTCACGAGGGTCAACGTAATCATACTCAATGGCATAGGCATATCGCAAGATTTTAACATGCTCTAATCCTGGAATTGTTTTTAAAAATGCTTCTTGCACATCTTTTGGAACGGATGTAGATATACCATTCGGATAAATGGATATACCGTTTCGGGTTTCCGGCTCTAAGAAAATATGATGAGAATCCCGTCCGGCAAATCGAACCAATTTATCTTCAATACTAGGGCAATAACGTGGACCGGTAGAATGAATTTGTCCACTATATAACGGGGCTCTATCTAAATTATCTAAAATAATTTTATGTGTTTCCGGTGTTGTGTGGGTAATATAGCAAGATACTTGTTCCGGATTAAAATATTTTGTCATAAATGAAAACGGTTGTGGAGGCATATCACCTTTTTGTTCGGTACAAGCACTCCAATCAATCGTGTTTTTATCCAATCGGGCCGGAGTTCCTGTTTTTAGCCGTCCGACAGAAAATCCCATGCGCATTAATGCAGGTGTAATGCCGGTAGAAGCCCGTTCGCCAAAGCGACCTCCGGGAATTTTTTCCGTACCTATATGCATAAGCCCATTTAAAAATGTACCGGTAGTTATGATAACACA
>JAFZGR010000232.1 GCA_017555325.1 Alphaproteobacteria bacterium
CAAGCATCGGAAGACCAACAAATGAATAGAAAACATACATATCATTTTCACTTTTCATTTGTTCAAAAATAATCGGGGACATCAAGACGACCCCCACATATGAAGCAATCCCGAAAAACCAACAAATAGCAACATAAGCAACTCGTAATTTAATTAAAGATTTAAAACGCGTTTTAAGCATACATAATGAATCTTTACAACTATCCGTTACCGAACGACCGACAATTAAAGCCGGTAAAACACCCAAAGTTGCCAATTTCCATGCTTGATAAATGGTTTCTTTTAATAATTTCTGAGTAGCGGAAGTTCTATCTTTCTTTTTAGGTAATCTGTCTAAAATACGATTAACAGTCCACCACCCATCAATCCAACTAAAAATCCATAACGGCCAAGCACGGGCAAATACAACTTTTAAACATTTTGCCACGGTTGAATCTTGTCCGCTTTCATGTAAAAAATGAGCAGCCCCCATACAAGCCGTTAATAATCCAAGCGGATAAGTTGTAATACCAACACAAACAAATGACCATACCCATAAAACCACATCAGCCGGTGTTGCCCCGTCTTCATTTTTAGCACTTTCCCAAACTTCTTCGGGAATCCAATTGAGTACTTGTACCCACAAATAATAGCCTAAACCAATGCAAACCAGTTGTAAAAATGCAAAAACAATAATTTCTTTTTCTTTAAAAATCAGTTTTCCTGCACAACCAACGTTATACCAAAAAAAATCCAATGCTTCTGCTTTTGTCGGTTTAGGTTGTGATTGATATTCTGCATGAGCATCTGCTTTTAATTGTTGAAACTCTTCTTTAATGAAATACACCGTTTGTTCTCTCCCATCTTATTAAATACAACATTATCATATAAATTTATGCGATACAAGTATAAAAAAATACCTTTTCTTTAAAAAAAAGAAAAGGTACCTAATTTTAAAATTAATCTATCCCCGAATAACCCGAGCAAATTTATCTAATAAGGCATTAACCATTTTATGTTCTGGACCATCAAAAAATGAACGTGTCATATCAACATATTCATTGATGATAATCGGAGCATCTAAATTCGGATTGGCATAAAATTCAGCTAACCCGACTTTTAAAATACATTTTAACGGGAGTTCCAAGCGTTCATAATCCACCTTTTCCGAAATATTCGTTCGAATAATTTCATCTAAATCAGCTTCTCGCTCTTGAACGGCTTGTGTCAATTTGGTAAACAACTTTGCATCAGCTGCTTCCAACGGAATATATTCTTCACGACCGGCAATACCATCTTTGATAACTTCCCCACCGACTTCTCCCATTAAAAAACGGGAAACAATTTTTTCCCAACTATCCGCCGGTGTTTCACATTCCGTTAAAAGGGCATGTGTATAAGCAGCCTGAACAGCCAATAAGCGAGCATTTGTATATTTTTGCGTTGTATTTTCCATAATTTAGTCCTCTACCAATTTAAGTGCAAATTCTTTAAAATCTGCCATTGAATTAAAATTTTTATATACGGAAGCATATCGGATATATGCAATTTTATCAACTTCAAACAATTTATCCAAAACCATTTCACCAATTTGAGAAGATAAAATTTCCATATCATTCAATTCTTCTAACTGTTGTACAATTTCATCAACAACTCTATCAATTTGTTCAGCCGAAACTTCCCGCTTTCCAATTGCCAACAAAACTGATCGATATAATTTTTCCCGTTCAAACGGTACACGTACATCATTTTTTTTAACAACAATCAAATCTTTACTTTGTATATATTCAAATGTTGTAAACCGACCACCACATTGCGGACATTGACGCCGTCTGCGAATAGAAGACGAATCTTCACTCGGGCGAGAATCTTTGACCTGGCTTTCCATACAACCACAAAACGGACAGCGCATTTACTTATCCCCCAACCCATTTGAATAAATCGGAAATGCATCACACATTTCTTTAACTTCTTTTTGAACAGAAACAATTTCTGCTTCAAGTGTTGTTTCATCTATTGCCAAAGCTTTTAATATCCGAACAATCATTAAAGCAATTTGTTCAAATTCTTTTTCACCGAATCCACGTGTTGTTCCGGCAGGGGAACCAATTCGCAAACCGGATGTAATTGTCGGTTTTTGTGTATCATTCGGCACACTGTTTTTATTACAGACAATATGTGCCTTTGCCAATGCATCACACGCATCTTTACCGGTAATTCCCTGTTTACGCAAATCAATCAACACTAAATGAGTATCTGTTCCACCAGAGACCAAATCATATCCGTTTGCTTTTAATGTTTTAGCCATAACGGCAGCATTATCTTTAACGGCTTGTGCATATGCTTTGAATTCGGGCTTTAATGCTTCTCCAAAAGCAACAGCTTTTCCGGCAATAACATGCATTAATGGCCCGCCTTGTAAACCGGGGAAAATGGCCGAATTGATTTTTTTGGCAATTTCAGGATTATTTGTTAAAATCATACCACCACGAGGACCACGCAAAGTCTTGTGCGTTGTTGTTGTCACGATATCGGCAATGCCGAGCGGATTAGGATGAACGCCACCGGCAACCAAACCGGCAAAATGAGCCATATCAACCATTAAATAGGCTCCAACCTTATCTGCAATAGAACGGAAACGGGCAAAATCAATTTCCCGAGCATACGCAGATCCACCGGCAATAATCAATTTGACCTGATGCTCAATTGCCAATCGTTCTACTTCATCATAATCAATATAACCGGTTGAAGCATTCAACCCATAAGAAACACTTTTATAATATTTACCGGACGAAGAAACCCGACAACCATGTGTTAAATGTCCACCGGCATCTAAACTCATCCCTAAAATAGCATCATTTGGTTGCAACAATGCCAAATAAACAGCCGCATTTGCCTGTGAACCGGAATGTGGTTGAACATTCACAAATTGAGCATTAAATAACTTTTTTGCACGTTCAATGGCCAGACATTCCACCTGATCCACTTGTTCGCATCCGTGATAATATCGATGAGCAGGATACCCTTCGGCATATTTGTTTGTTAAAACGGAACCAACTGCCTGTAAAACGGCATTTGATACAATATTTTCCGATGCAATTAATTCAATATGATCTTGTTGACGCCACAATTCCTGTGTAATTAAACGGGAAACATCACCATCCGCTTCAACCAACGGCCGATGAAAATAAGCATAATTATTTTTCAAAGTCATGAACCATCCTTTCCAATTTATTAACACGCACCCGATGACGACCACCTTCAAAATCCGTATTTAAAAAGTTTTCAACACATTGTATGGCCGTTTTTTCATCCATAAAACGTCCCCCCAAAATCAAAACATTAGCATTATTATGCTGACGAGCAAGTGTTGCCAATTCCGGAGAACAAACCAATGCACCCCGCAAATAATCATATCGATTAATTGCCATACTCATACCAATACCTGAACCACACAACGCAATTGCCCATATCGATTCGCCTTTTACAATTCCCTTGGCAACCCGTGCAGCCATATCGGGATAATCTACCGACACATTCGGATCATTTGTTCCATAATTAAAAACCTGTATTCCTTTTTCCGTTAAATACTTACGAATAGCTTCCTTTAACGGACATCCGGCATGATCTGCCGCCATAATTACATTTTTTATTTGCATTTTTCTTGGTTTTCCCTTATACAAAAATAATGATAAGTAATGTTAATCAAATTATGACAAAAACACAAGAAAATTTTTTATTTTATGATACAAAAATTCTTTCGCATATCGATGGACGTGTTTTAGGCATTGATTACGGAACGGTTCGGATTGGATTAGCTTTATCCGATAAAAACAAACAAATCGCAACACCATTTAAAACAATTCATCAATTAAAAGAATTGGATGATATTGTTCCGGCCAAAGAAATCCGTGCTTTTGTTGTCGGATTACCCCTACAAACAGACGGACAAGAAGGCGATATTGCCAAACAAGTTCGCTTATTTGTTAATCGGCTGATTGAAAAATATGAACGCCCTGTTATTTTAACAGATGAACGATATACCTCAAAATACGCTACCGAATATATGACCGGACACGGAACACGCCTAAAAAAACAACAAAAACAAATCGATTCGGTTGCTGCTGCCCGTATTTTACAAAAAGCTTTAAATCAATATTGGGCAACAAAATAATTTGAAATATAAAATATCATCGGCAATAAATCCGTAATCCGCTATCGGCAGGATAATAATAAATATGAGCACCTACATCACCCCAACCATCCCAAGCCATGTTAATTAATAAAGCCTGATTTTTTTCTTGATTATATACAGATGTCCACAAATGATGTTTTCCATCTTTTTCTTGCAAAGCCAATCCCATTTCTGATTTGAGACTTCCTCCATTAACAATTACAGAAGTCATTAAATCATCCGGATGAGGCAATTCTTTACCTAATTTTTGACACAATCTGACTCCCGCATGATACGAAGATCCTATACCACCTGTATTTGTAATAAGGATCCATTCCCGTCCATCCGGAGATTCTTCTGCACTAAAAAGAACAGAATAAGAAATTGTTTTACAAGCCATATTGGCACAAACATCATTTTCACCGGCACAATGAGCATCTGCAACACATTCTCCGCAACTGTTTGTTGCAATATTGTAATGGGATTTACCACTCGGACAAGCCGTACATTGAAAATTATTACATATCGGTTTTTCACTCGGGCATTGTCCGGCGGTAATACACGGTTTAC